>JBOHCZ010000359.1:0-7894 GCA_050699195.1 Streptomycetales bacterium | reverse complement strand
GTCTCGTTGTTGGTGAACTCGGCGGTGACGAAGAGTGGCGCAGCGTAGGTGAAGTCACGCTCCTTGCACTCCTCGATGGAGTTCTTCGGCGGCTCGAAGCGATGGTCCCGGAAGGTCAGGGACATCGAACCGGAGAAGTCCTCGATCGGGCTGATCTCTTCGAAGATCTCCTCCAGGCCCGAGGCCAAGGGGAGATCGTTACGGCCCTCTTCGACTGCCTTCTCGACGCGAGCCTTCCACGCGCCGTTACCCAGCAGCCAGTCGAAGCTGTTGATCTGCAGGGCGAGGAGGTTGGGAACCTCCAGGGGCTCGTCGATCTTGGCGAAGGAGATGCGGCGCGGTGCAGTACCGAGGGCGCTGTTCTTGCTTTTCGAGGCGGTGCGCGAAGCGGCCAAGAGGGGTCCTTCCGAGGGCTCGGACTCACTGCGTGCATGCCGGACGACCCAGGACTGAGACAAGACACAGTCATGGGGCAAGTCAGTGGGCAGCGCAAAGAAGCAGTATAGCCAAACGGCTCACTGCTGTCGAGTGGGCACGTGTACAGCTACGCAGAGCCCAACCCTCTCGTTCTCGTTACGCGACGGCAGGATGACTCTTGGCGCGGCTTTCGTCAAGAGTTCGGACAGATTTCGGACAGTTTGCGACTCAAGGGCGCCACCCTGACCGCGGATCACAGGGCGTCGACGTCGCTCACGAGCCAGGTGTCATCGACCTGCTCGAGCCCCATCCGCACCCGGTTGAGGTCAACCCGGGGGGCATCCAGGCGGTTGCTCGTGGTGACCTGGTTGACGAAGAGCAGGACCACGGCCCGGTCGGGCTCGGCCGACACGACCGAACCCGCGACGACGTCAGCCTTCACGACCGCCTTGATGTCCGTCGCCGTCGGCTTCAGAGTGGACGTGGTCTTGGAGTAGTCGTTCCGGAACTTCCCCGTGGTCACCTTCTGTGCCGCCGAAAAGTCCTCGTCGAGATGCCGGTAGTCGTAGGCCAGGATCTTCGATGCGTTGGCCTTGGCCGCCGCCAGCGCCTCCGCACGCGCCTCCTCCGTCTGGCTCGCGGCCCGCACCCGGTACCCGAGGAACCCCGCGGTCGCC
Source organism: Streptomycetales bacterium (assembly GCA_050699195.1). Lineage (GTDB taxonomy): Bacteria > Actinomycetota > Actinomycetes > JBOHCZ01 > JBOHCZ01 > JBOHCZ01. The sequence continues at coordinate 6,800 of JBOHCZ010000359.1, read as the reverse complement.
GCGGCGATGACAACGAGCAGCACGAGGATCAGGACCCAGAACCGGGGTACGCCAGCGCCACTCGCAGGCTCCCCCGTCACGCCCGCCCCCTCGCCTCCCGGCCGGGCTTCGCCCTCCCGTGCCTCGTCGCCGGCGGGGGTCGCAGCCTCGGTCGGCGGCTCGGTCGGAGTGTGGTCGATGGTGTCGTCCACAGCACCGCGCATCGCGATGTCGGTTTCGGAGGTCGGAGGGTTCGGCACGGTGCAGCTCCTCAGCCGACGAATTGAAGTTGGGACACCAGCCAGCGGTCGTCAGCGCGGGTCAGTTCCAGCTGCATGCGCAGGTGACGCGTCTGGCCCTCGGGAATGGACGCGTTGGTCGCCTGGCTGTCGGCCACGACGAGGACGCGGGCGGAGTCGCCATCCATCGAGACGATGCCGGCGCTCAGCACCTCACCCTTGGAGACGGCCTTGTTCTCGGAGACGAGCTGCTTGAGGTCGCCCACGCCCGCCTTGTACTGCCTCTTGAGGTCCCCGGTGGCACCTTCCATAACCCGCTTCACGTGGGTGTCGATGCTCTTGTAACTCACGGTCGTGAAGTTCACGGCCTCCTGCCGGGCGGCGTGCAGGACCGCCTGCCGACCTGCCTCGTTCTCCGAAGCCTCACGCAGCTTCATGCCGAGGATCCCGCTGGTGACCAAGAGCGCCACGAACACCACCGAGAGCCCCACGAGAAGCAGGAGGCTCAGCCGCCCAGGGGGCCGAGCAGCAACCACTGCCATGAATCCTCTCCGAGCAGACTCTGCTGACCGCCGTGCGAGCCGATCACGATGGGCTGGCCGTCAGGCCCGATGGCCCTACCCGTGATCGGGTCGTAGCCGGCAACGAACGTACCTGACGGCTTCCCGCCGTGTCCCGGCGGGGCGGGCTGCGGCACACCTTGGGGCTCTTCGAACGGCCCTCCCGAGGACCCCCCAGGGGAACCGCTGGAGGACCCGCCGCCGGCAGAACCGGCCTTGGGGGCGTTCTGCGCCCCGCGCACATTCGCCCCGCTCGCCGAGGACTCCTCGCAATGCGCGTTCTCGTTGACCGGATCGCGGTCGGCTCGCGCGTCATCCTCTCCCGGGTGCCTGTCGGTCCCCTCGTAGCCCTGCTGGCAGGGCGGCGGGTCGCTGTTGAGCACCAGGCCGAAGTGCGCCGTGTTGTCACCGGGAGTGACGGTGAAGCCACCCGCCACGACCACCGGGTAGGTGACGAGGACCTGCTCCATCCCGGGCAGCCGCGCCTTGGAGATCTGCCCGAGGGTGGTGAGGTTGCCGAACAGGATGGCGAGGTTCTCGTCGTTGGTGCGGATGAAGTCCTCGAACTCCCGGCCGGCGGTCGTCCCGTTGTCGATCACCTTCCGGAGGTCGGGATCGCTGTTGCGCAGCGTGCCGGTGAGCAGGGCCAGGTCGCGTGCGAAGGACTTGATGTGGCCGGCCTGTTCGTTCTGCGTCCGGAGGACTGTCTCGCCGTCCTCGAGCAGCCTGACCGTCTCGGGCAGGGCCCTGGTGGCGCTCCTGGTCAGGGCGTCTCCGGAGTCGATGAGGCGCTGCAGGTTCGGACCCGTGCCCTCGAAGGCCGTCCCGAGCTCGTCGACAACGGTGACGAGATCGTCCTTGCCCACCGAGTTCACGAGTTGGTCCAGGTTGCGGAGCATGACGGCCGTCTGGATCGGGCCGTCCGTGCGGTCCTCGTGGATCCGGTCGCCGTCCTCGAGATAGGGCGCTCCCCTGCTCTCCGGCTCCAGATCGACGTACTGCTCGCCGATGGCGGAGCGGTTGGCGACCGTAGCCGTGGCGTCACTCGGGATCTGGCGCCCCTCGTCGATCTCGAGGAGCACGTCCACACCACCGGGCGAGAGGCGCAGCTCGCCCACCTCGCCTACCGGAACACCGCGGTAGGTCACCTCGGCGTTGGGAAAGATCCCTCCGGACTCCTCGAAGGCGGCCACCACCGTGTAGGAGTCCTTGAAGAAACCCACGTAGTTCGCCCCGACGTAGCTCACACCCAGCATGGTGAGCACGACGAACGCCAGCAACTGAAAGCGCACCACGCGCGCGATCACGCCGCCACCTCCTCAGGCCGGCCGAAGCCGTGCAGCGCGAAGACCCGTCCGTCCCAGCCGCTGCCACGGGCGGCGCTGGAGCAGAAGAGGAAGCAGTCGTCCTTCTTCGGGGCGTCCGGAGTCGGTTTCGACGGGACCTCGGGGCCGCCATCGCCCACACCGCCCGGCTTGTCGACTCCCGGGGTCTCGGCCCCGCCGGAGTCCGGAGTCGGTGTCGGGCAGTCCTTCGGAATCTGCAGGCCAGGGACCAGCTCGGGCGGGCACCTGGTGTCGTCGGCCCCGGGGCCCGAGCCCGCACCCGCCCCTGCGCCCGGCAGCGAGCTGCCGGTGAGGTTCCCGAACAGGATCCGCAGGTTGAGGTCCGCTGTCACCCGCAGGTTGGTGAAGTCACCGTGGACGGCTTGCGGGAAGTTCTTCGGGAAGGGGTAGGTGATGAGCAGCTCGAGCGCCTTGGGCAGATCCTCGCCCGCCTCGGACAGGTTGGTCAGGATGGGTGCGAGGGCCCGGAGGTCGGCGAGTGTCGCCTCCTTGGACTGCTGGATCACGCGGGCACTCACCTTGCCGAGCTCGGAGAGCTCGACGAGCATCTTGGTGAACTGCTTGCGCTGGTCGGCGAGGACCTTCAACCCCGGCCCCAACGTGTCGATCGCGTTCGCGATGGTGTCGCGTTCTGCGTTGAGGGTCCTGGTCAGCCGGTCGATACCGGCGATGGCCCGGACGATCTCCGACTTGTGCTCGTCGAGCTCCCCGACGAACTCCTCGAGATCCTCGAGCAGCTGGCTGACCTCCTCCTCGTTGCCCTTGAGCGCCCGGTTCAGCTCGACGGTGATCGTCTTCAGCTGTGCGACGCCTCCGCCGTTGAGCAGCAGCGAGAGAGCTGACAGCACTTCCTCGACCTCGGGATAGCGAGTCGTGCTGCTCAGTGGGATGAGGTCTCCATCGGAGAGCTGCCCGTACGGGCGCTCCTGTGCCGGCTGGGAGAGGGCGACGAACTTCTCGCCGAGGAGGCTGGTCTGCTGCAGCCGCGCGATGGCGTTGTCGGGCAGCTTCACCGAGTCCTCGACGCGTAGCCGCACCTTGGCCGTCCAGCCCTGCAGCCAGATGTCCTCGACCATCCCGACGGTGACGTCGTTGACGCGCACCTGCGACTGGGGCACCAGGTCGACGACATTGTCGAACTCGACGGTCACCCGGTAGACGTCGTCACCGTTGGCCGCGCCTCCCGGCAGCGGAAGCCCGTAGAGTCCCTCGAACTCACAACCGGTCACGAGCGTCGCCGCTGCGATCACGGGTGCCAGCACCCGGATCGGCCAGGGAACTCGGCGTCTCATCGCTCCTCCACCCCCAGAAGGCCGCCGAGGTCACCGTCGGGCGCCTCGCTTCCCAGCGGCGCGGGGCCGCCCCCTCCGCCGTGATGCATCTGCTGGAAGAGCCCCCGCAGCTTGTCACAGGGGATGTCACGCTCACCCAGCGCGTGCAGGTAGCCGCACAGCACCAGGCCAGGATCACTCTCGGTCTGCGCCATGTTGTCCCGGGTGTCGAGAGTTCCCGAACTGGGGTTGTAGGCGTTCTTGAGGTTGCTCAGGGCGGCGGGGGCGACGTCCATGAACTCCTCGAGCGATCTCTGCTGGCGCAGCAGGATCGCCGTGATGTCCGTGAGCTTGTCCAGGTCGCGCTTGAGTAGGTCCTTGTTGTTGTGCACGAACTCGGCGATCTGCGCGAGAGCGATCGCGAGGTTTCGCAGGGCGGCCCGCAGCTCCTCGCGTTCGGCCTCCAGCTGGGCCGACACGTCTGCCAGGTCCTGGTTGAACACCCGGACCTGCTCGTCGCTCCTTGCGAGCGCAGTCGTGAAGACCTGGAGATTGCGCACCGAGCCGAAGAAGTCGCCGCGAGTGCTGGACAGCGTGTCCACCGCCATCGAGAAGTCCTCGAAGGTCCGGTTCATCTGGGCGCCTTGGCCCTTCAGGTTGTCGGCCCCCACGTCGAGCAGACGGGAGAACGCACCGTTGCGGTTCGCGCCGTGCGGCCCGAGGGCCTTGGTCATCTGGTTGAGGCTCGCGTAGATCCGGTCGAGCTCCACCGGCACCGCGGTGCGCTCCGGAGGGATCTTGGCGCCGTCGTCGAGGGTTGGGCCGCCGTTGTACACCGGGGCAAGCTGGATGTAGCGGTCGCTGACGATCGCGGGCGTGATGATCGCCGCCTTGGCGTCCGCGGGAACCTGGTTCTCGGCGTCGTACTCCATCTCGACCCGAACGGAGGTGCCCTCGGGGGTGACCTCGGTCACGGTACCGATGGGGATGCCCAGGACACGGACATCCGAGCCGGGGTAGAGGCTGACGGTGCTCGGGAATCGCGCCGACACCTGGACGGTGTCCTCCATCGGCCGGATCAGCCACGCCCCGGCGACGACGAGCAACAGCACCGAGATCGCCGCGAGCAGGCGGGGGGTACGTGAGGTCATCATCTCTACGGCCTCTGGACGCTTGTGGGCAGGGGGACGAGATTCTGGATGTAGGTGTCGAACCAGCGGCCGGTACCGAGGACGTTCGCGAACATCCGGACGAACGGCCCAAGCAGCGCGACGCTCCGCTCGAGGTTGTCCTGGTTCTGCTGGAGCACCGTGAGCACGGAGTGCAGCCGGTCGAGCGCCGGCCCGATCTCCCGCCGGTTCTCCTGCACGAGCGCGGTGAGCTGCGTGGCCAGGTAGGACGTGTTGACGAGAATCTGGTGGATCACCTCGCGACGGGCCTGAATCTCCTTGAGGAGCAGGTCACTGTCCTCGAGAAGCTTGACGAACTGCTCGTTGCGGTCACGGAGCACCTTCGTCACGCCCTCGGCGTGATCGACGAGCCGCCGGAGCTTCTCGTCCCGCTCAGCGATCGTGTGGGACAGCCGGGACAGGCCACGGATCGACGCCTGAACCTCCTCGGGGGTGTCCTCGAACGTCTCGGCCATGGTGTCCATGGCCTCCGCGAGCTGACCGGTATGGATCTTCTCCGTGGTCTTCGTCAGCTGGCTGAACGCCTCGGTCACGTCGTAGGGCGATAGCGTGCGCGTGGTAGGGATCATGGTGTCGGAGCTCAGCTGGCCAGGTCCGCGCGGCTCGAGCGCGAGGTACTTCTGCCCGAGCACGGTCTTGATGCGGATCGAGGCCCCGGTCCTGGTGCCGAACTCGACGCCGTCCCGGACGGTGAACGACACGAGCACGTGGTCGCCGTCCAGCTCCACGTTCTCGACCGAGCCAACCTTGACCCCGGCGACGCGGACCTCGTTGGTCGGCCTGAGGCCGGCCGCCTCGGTGAACGCCGCCTCGTAGGTATCGCCGCTGCCGACGAGGGGCAGGTCCTCGACGTTGAATGCGGCAAGGAACAGCGCCCCACAGGTGGCGAGCCCGAGCGCGCCGATCGCGAAGGGGTTGCGTTCCCGGAAAGAGATCATCAGGGCTGACACCTCGCCACATCGGTGTGGAAGTTGACGGTGCGCTCCTTGACGACCTGCGGGATCACGACCTTGCCCTCGAAGTCACAGAGGTAGAAGTTGAACCATGAGCCGTAGGTCGCCGTCCGGGTGATCTCGGTCAGCTTGTTCGGCAGCCGGTTGAGGTAGTCGTCGATGAGCGGCTGATGCTTCTCGAGCGTGCCGGCCACCTCGCTGAGCCGGGCGATATCCGTCTCGATCGCCGGGCGCCCCGCGTCGACGAGCCCCGCCGTCTCGGCAGTGAGGGCGTTGATGCTCTCCAGAGAGTCCCCGATCGCCTCACGGTCAGCGGCCAGCCCCGACATGAAGCGCTGGAGCTGGACGACGAGATTCGCCAGCCGCTGGTCGCGTTCGTGGATGGTGCCAAGCAGCTGGTTGAGGTTGTCGATGACCCGGCCGATGACCTCGTCCCGATTGGCGAGGGTGTTGGTCAGGGATGCGGTGTGCGCGAGCAGGCCGTTGATCGTGCTGCCCTCGCCCTGGAGGGTCTGGATGATCTCGAACGCGAAGGTGTTCACGTCGTTCGGGCTGAGCGCCTGGAAGAGCGGCTTGAACCCGTTGAACAGCGCGTTCAGATCGAGGGCCTCCTCGGTCCGCGAGGGTGGAATGCTCCCTCCGTCGGGGAGGGGCGACGACGACCCGGCACCCTCCATGAGGGCCACGTAGCGCTGCCCGAGCAGGTTGCGGTAGCGAATCGCGGCCTGCGTGCTCCGCGACAGCGGGTGGTCAGCCTCGACCGAGATCGTGATCTCCGCCAGTGTCCTGTCCTTGATCTCGATGTCCTCGATGTGCCCGACCCGGACTCCCGCGATCCGCACGTCGTCGCCCTTGACCAGCCCGGTCACGTCCTCGAACACCGCGGTGTACTCCTTGGTGTCCACGAATCGGATGTTCCCGATCGTCGCCGCGAGGACGCCGGTCGCCAGCGACGTCACCACGGCGAAGATGACGAGCTTGAGGAGTGCGCTGGTGGTTTTCACTTGACCCTCACCGCCGTTCCGCGGGCCATCGGCCCGAAGAGCAGAGTCGCGATGTCAGGGACCTGATCCGCGGGGACCCGCATGACCGGCGCCAGGATGGAGGCCACCACCTGCTGCTCCGCAGCCGTCCCCGCGAGCACGTCGGTGCCCGCGGTGAGGGCCTGGGAGACCGGCCGGTTCTGGGTCCCGAGACCGAGATCGGGCGGGCCGCCCGCCGGCGCGCTGCCCGCCGGGGGGGCCGGCAGCTCGGGCGACGAG
>JBOHCZ010000358.1:0-17975 GCA_050699195.1 Streptomycetales bacterium | reverse complement strand
CCCCCCGGCAGCGGGGCGGGCGACCCGCTGGCGGCCGGAGCCCACGAGCCGGTCAAGGCCGACAAGCTCGGCCGCATCGCAGTCTCGCTCACCGTCCTGGCCTTCGGGCTGCACCTCGCGGGTGTCGTGGCTCGCGGGCTGGCGGCGGGCCGGGCGCCGTGGGGCAACATGTACGAGTTCTCCACCGCCGCGGCGCTCGCCGCGTGTGGGGTCTTCCTCCTGCTGCTGACGCGTGAGAACATCCGCTGGCTCGGCGTGTTCGTGGTCGCCGCAGTACTGCTCACGCTCGGGCTGGCGGTCACCGTGCTCTACACCGACGCCGGGCGGCTGCAGCCCGCCCTGCAGTCGTACTGGCTGGTCATCCACGTCGCGGCCGCGGTCATCTCCTCGGGAGCGTTCGCCTTGGGGGCCATCGTGTCCGGCCTGTACCTGCTCCGGGACCGCCGCGACACGCGGGGCGGGGGCGCCGGGCTGCTGGTGCGGCTGCCGCCGGCGGCCTCGCTCGACAGCACGGCCTACCGGATCCACGCGTTCGTCTTCCCGCTGTGGACGTTCGCGATCATCGCCGGGGCGATCTGGGCCGAACGCGCGTGGGGACGCTACTGGGGCTGGGACCCGAAGGAGGTCTGGGCGTTCGTCACGTGGGTGGTCTACGCGGCCTACCTGCACGCCCGCTCGACCGCCGGCTGGCAGGGGCGCAAGGCGGCCTACATCGCGCTGGCCGGCTTCGCCTGCCTGATCTTCAACTACTTCGGTGTGAACACGTTCATCGTCGGCCTGCACTCCTACGCCGGACTGTGAGGGTTCGTCACGCCTCCGGCGGGTCAGGCCGCCGGCGGCGCAGCCGGTCGAGGAAGTCGGGGTCGTCGTCCGGGGCGATCGGGCGACGGTACCCCTCATGGGACGACGGGCCGCCGGAACGGGCCCGCCCGGCCACCAGCCACAGGATTGGCCCGACGACCGCGAGCAGCAGGATGATCGGCATCCACACGACGCGTGGGAGGTGTCGGATCTCCGCCTCGTCGGCCTGGATGCAGTCGATGAGCGCGAAGACGGCGAGCACGAGCGGCACGACGAAGAACAACGCCCTCAGCATGGCTAACGATCTCCTCCTCGCCGGGCGAGCGGTACTCGCGTCGCCAGGGTATCCCCTGGCAGGCGATACTGGCGGGCATGTCCCACGCTGATCTCCGCGACCTGCTCCGCGCGTTCGAGAAGGACCGCGACCTCGTCCGCGTGCGCGCCGAGGTCGACCCGCACCTCGAGGTCACCGAGATCGTCCAGCGTCTCGTACGGCAGGCCGGGCCGGCCGTCGTGTTCGAGAACGTCAAGGGTTCGGACATGCCGCTGGCCATGAACGTATTCGGCACCGAGCGCCGGATGGCCGCGGCGCTGGGTGCCAACTCCCTCGACGAGGTCGGCGACCGGATCGCCGCCCTGCTCAAGCCGGAGATCCCGACCGGGTTCGGCGGCATGCGCGAGGCGCTGGGCAAGCTCGGCCAGCTCCGCTCCGTACCCCCCAAGAAGGTGAAGTCCGCGCCCTGCCAGGCGGTGGTACACAAGGACGACGAGGTCGACCTGCATCAGCTGCCCGGCCTGTTCACCTGGCCCGCGGACGGCGGGGTGTTCCTCAACCTCGGGCTCACCCACACCAAGCACCCCGAGACCGGCGCGCGCAACCTCGGTCTCTACCGGCTCCAGGTGCACGACGCCCGTACCCTCACCATGCACTGGCAGATCCACAAGGACTCGAACGCCCACCACGCGGTCGCCGAGCGGCGCGGGGAGCGCCTGCCGGTGGCGATCGCGTTCGGGTGCCCTCCCGCGCTGACCTACGCCGCCTCGGCGCCGCTGCCGGCCGACATCGACGAGTACCTGTTCGCAGGCTTCGTCCAGCAGGACCGCGTGGAGATGGTCGACTGCCTGACCGTGCCCCTGCAGGTGCCCGCCCACGCCCAGGTCGTCGTGGAGGGCTGGCTCGAGCCGGGCGTGCGCCGCCCCGAGGGTCCCTTCGGCGACCACACCGGCTTCTACACCCCCGTCGAGCCGTTCCCCGCGCTCACGGTCGACGCCATGAGCATGCAGCGCGACCCGGTCTTCGAGTCCATCGTGGTCGGCCGCCCTCCGCAGGAGGACGGCTTCCTCGGCAAGGCCACCGAACGGATCTTCCTGCCGCTGCTGCGGCTTACCGTCCCCGACATCGTCGACTACGACCTGCCGGTCGAGGGGGTGTTCCACAACTGCGCGATCGTGGCGATCGACAAGCGCTTCCCCAAGCACGCCCAGAAGGTGATGCACGCGATCTGGGGCGCGGGGATGATGTCGCTCACCCGGCTCATCGTCGTGGTCGACGCCGACTGCGACGTGCACGACTACTCCGAGGTCGCGTGGCGGGCGCTGGGCAACGCCGACTACGCCCACGACATGCTCGTCACCGAGGGGCCGGTCGACCACCTCGACCACGCGTCGTACCACCAGTTCTGGGGCGGCAAGATCGGCGTCGACGCGACGCGCAAGCTGCCCGAGGAGGGCTACCGCCGGGGCTGGCCCGAGATGATCACGATGAGCCCCGAGGTGGTCGAGCAGGTGTCCCGCCGCTGGAAGGAGTACGGCCTGTGAGCGTGGCGGCCGGGGCGCGGCCCCATGCCGGCCCGGTCCGGGCGTTCCTGCGGCTCGTGAAGGTCGAGCACTCGGTGTTCGCGCTGCCTTTCGTCTACATCGCCGCGCTGAACGCGATGGCTGGGGGTCCCGGCTCGAGGTGGGTCGATCTCGCCCTCATCACGGTCGCGATGGTCGGGGCACGCACGTTCGCCATGGCGATGAACCGCATCATCGACCGCCACATCGACGCCCGGAACCCCCGCACGGCCGAGCGGGAGCTGGTCACAGGGACCGTCTCGGTCCGCACGGCGAGCCTGGGCGCGCTCGCCGCACTGGGCGTGTTCCTCGCCGCGGCCGCACTGCTGAACCCGCTGTGCCTGGCGCTTGCCCCCCTCGCGGTGATCCCGCTCGTCGTCTACCCGTACGGCAAGCGGTTCACCTGGGCCCCCCATGCGATCCTCGGCCTCGCTCAGGCGGTCGCCCCGGTGGGCGCGTGGATCGCGGTCACGGGCACCTGGTCGTGGACCCCCGCGGTGCTCGGGCTCGCCGTGGGGTGCTGGATCGGCGGCTTCGACATCATCTACGCGCTGCAGGACTACGAGGTCGACCGCCGGATCGGGGTGCAGTCGCTGCCCGCCAGGTTCGGCCCCGTGGTCGCGCTGTGGTGCTCGCGCGGTGCGCATGCGGTGACGGCAGGCCTGCTGGTCTGGTTCGGGTTGCTGGTGGGGGCGGCGGCGTTCTGGTACGTCGGAGTCGCCGTGGTCACGCTGGCGCTGGCCTATGAACAGGCGCTGGTCAAACCCCACGACCTGTCGAAGGTCTCGCGCGCGTTCTTCACGGTGAACGGGTTCGTGGGCATCGCGCTGTTCTGTTTCGCGGTGGTCGACCTCGCAGGACGTGGCCTCTTCGAGTAGCACGTAGCACTAGATGCGCTATATTAGGCCTCATGACGGCGGATGTTGAGCACATCGGCGTGCGCGAGCTGCGCCAGCACGCGAGTCGCTACATCGATCTGGTCGAGGCCGGCGCCACCATCGAGGTGACCAAGCGCGGGCGTCCTGTCGCCCGCCTGGTGCCGGTCGAGTGCCCGGATGACCGCATGGCGGAGCTGATAGCCCAGGGGGTGCTCCGGCCGGCGGCACGTCCCGGCGGGTTGGCCGACATTGAGCCCATGCCCCCGATACCGGGTGCCCCGTCGGTGAGCGAAGAGCTCCGTCGCATGCGCGACGAGGAACGCTGGTGATCTACTTCGACTCGTCGGCGCTGGTCAAGCTGGTCCTGTCCGATCGTGAATCGGCGGCGTTGGAGCACTGGATCGACGAGCGGGCCGACGTGCCGCAGGTCAGCTCGGACCTGGTGCAGGTCGAGGTGCCCCGGGCCGTGATGCGCGCCGCGCCAGTGGCTCTACTGCAAGCCCGCGACGTGCTGGATCGTGTTGGCGGCGTCTCGCTCAGTCCACGGATCCTGGAGACAGCGGCCACGTTGCAGCCGCCCACCCTGCGGTCGCTCGACGCCGTGCATCTCGCCTCTGCCCTGCGGCTGCGCGGCGACCTGACGGCCTTCGTGGCCTACGACGACCGGCTGCTCGCGGCCGCGAAGGCCCTCGGAATGCCGACCGAGCAGCCCGCCTGACAGGCCGCTTGACAGGCCGCCTCACGAAGGTGCGGTGGCCTCCGGCTCCACGGGGGTGGTGAGCGCGAGGGCCGCCGAGGCGGCGACGGCGGCGAGCCCGCCGACCACCTGCGCGCCGGTGATCGGCTCCCGCAGCACGAGTACAGCCAGGCCGGTCGCCGCCACAGGTACGGAGGCCTGCACGACGGAGGAGATCGTGACCTCGACCACCCGGTGGGCCCAGGCGAAGAGCAGGTGTCCCGCGCTGGGGAACACCGCGAGCACCCCGAGCCAGGCCCAGTCGACCGGCCGCGGCACCGCGAGCGGCGCTCCCGAGACGAGCACCACCGGGGTCGCCACGAGAGCGGCGATGAACAGGAAGCTCACCGTGTACTCCAGCGCCCCGAGCCCGGCGTGGGAGCGCGCGTGCTTGGACGCCAGCCAGTAGCCGGTCCAGGCGAGCAGGGCACCCACCGCGAGCAGGTCACCCCCGAGCGTCGTCCCCGCCGAGCCCCGTCCGCCGAAGACCACTCCGGCGACGCCCAGCACGGTCACGAGCGTCCACACGACCGTACGGACGCTGCGCGTCTCGCCGAACCAGCGCCGGGCCACGAGCAGGATCAGCAGCGGCTGCAGCGCTCCGATGACCGTGGCGTGGGCCACGCTGGTGTGCTTGAGCGCGAGGAAGAACAGCAGCACGTCCGCGCCGAAGAACAGCCCACCGGCTGCGGACGCCCGCATGGTCCGCAGGGTGGGGAACCGCCCCACCAGAGCGGCCACCGCCATCACCACGGCGACTCCGAGCCAGAGCCGGTAGAGAGCGAGCGTGAGGCCCGGGACCGTTGACAGCTTCACGATGGTCCCGGTGACCCCCCAGAGGACGACTCCGATGCAGCAGGCGCCGACGCCCGCCAGGCGCGCGTTCCCGCTCATCTGCCTCCCAGGTCCGTAGCTCCGTTTGCACCTTACGCACTTCGGGGCGGACACGGCTGGTGAGGGTGGGTTTGCGCAGCCGGGTCGTCGACCGGGGAGGCGATCCGGCAGAGTGAGCGTGTGAGCGTACGAGCACCCGGACAGCGCCTGCCGTGGGTGGTCGGCGTCTCCGGGGCGTCCGGGACGCCGTACGCCGCCGCGGTCATCCGGGGCCTGCTCGATGCGGGACAGACCGTCGACCTTGTCGTCAGCCGGGCTGCGCGCCTGACGATCCTCGACGAGACCGGTATCGCGTACCGGGACGCCCACTGGCGGGAGGACTTCGAGCGGTGGGTGCGCCGTCCGGCGACCGACGTGGCCCACTGGGCCGCCCGGGATCTCGCGGCCGCGCCGTCCTCCGGCTCGTACCCCACCAGGGGCATGGTCGTGGTTCCCTCGAGCACGGCCGCCGTGGCGGGCATCGCGCTCGGGCTCTCCAAGGACCTGCTGCAGCGGGCCGCGGACGTCACGCTCAAGGAACGGCGGCCGCTCGTGCTGGTACCCCGCGAGATGCCCTACACCCGGGTCACCCTGGAGCACCTGCTGACCCTCGAAGGAACCGGTGCGGTCATCATGCCGGCCAGTCCCGCCTTCTACGCGGGACCGACGGAGATCGAGCAGCTGGTGGATTTCGTGGCGGGCAAGATCCTGGACGTGATCGGGATCGAGCACACGTTGTTCCGCAGGTGGGACGGCACGCTGGGGGCCGCTCGCCAGGCGCATGGCTCGTGAGGCGGAGGGAGTACGGCATGGACGGTGTGGACCGCAAGCTCGTCGAGGCCCTGCGGGACAACGCCCGGGCCTCCTACGCCGAGCTGGGAAGGCGCGTCGGGCTGTCCGGTCCGAGCGTGGCCGAACGCATCAACCGGCTCGAGGGGTCCGGGATCATCACCGGCTACCATGCGGCGGTCCCGCCGGCGGCGCTCGGCCTGCACGTGACCGCGCTCGTGGGGATCCGGGTGTCGGACTCCTCGGACCACGACGACGTCGCCGCCCGGCTGCGGGGCCTCGAGGAGATCGAGGACTGCTGGTACGTCGCGGGCGAGGAGGACTTCGTGATCAAGGTCCGGGTCGCCGACGTGGCGGCTCTCGCGCATACCGCCGGGCGGCTCGCCCGGCTCAAGGGGGTCGCGCGGGCCCGGAGCAGCGTCGTCCTGTCCACCCGATGGGAGGACCGCCCCGTGCGTATCGCCCCGGACGGCCCCCGAGCCGGGGAGTGAGCGTGCCTCTCGTCACCGTCCACGACGTCCGGGCCGCCGCACACCGCATCCGGGGGCTCGCGGTACGCACCCCGCTGTTGCCGTGCCCGTGGGCCGACTCGCCGCTGCTGCTCAAACCGGAGAGCCTGCAGGCCACCGGCGCGTTCAAGATCCGCGGGGCGTCCTGCAAGCTCGACTCGCTCGGTGCGGCGGAGCGCGCGTGCGGCGTCGTCGCGCACTCCAGCGGCAACCATGCCCAGGCCGTGGCGTTCGCCGCGCGGCGGTTCGGGATCCGCGCGGTGATCGTGATGCCGGACGCCGCACCCGCGGTCAAGATCGAGGCGACCCGGGCGCTCGGGGCCGAGGTCGTCCTCGTGCCCGCCGCCGAGCGCGAGGAGTGCGCCCGTGAGCTGGCAGAACGCGAGGGGCTCAGACCCGTGCCGCCCTACGACGACCCGGCCGTCATCGCGGGGCAGGGCACCGTCGGGCTGGAAATCGCGGAGGACGCCGCCGAGGTGCTGGGCGAGGAGGACGTGGAGACCGGCACCGTGCTGGTGCCGGTGAGCGGCGGCGGGCTGATCTCGGGGGTGGCGGTGGCGGTGCGGGCGCTGCGCCCGCGGATGCGCGTCATCGGCGTGGAGCCCGAGCTGGCGGCCGACCTGCGCGAGGGGTTCCTTCGGGGCGAGCGCGTCACGTGGGGCCAGGAGCTGACCGCCCGCACCGCCGCCGACGGCCTGCGCGCCTCACCTGTGGGGGATCTGGCCTGGGAGCACATCCGGGCGCTCGTCGACGACGTCGTCACGGTGAGCGAGGACGAGATCCGCGAGGCGATGCGGGTGCTCGCGTACCGCTCGCGCCTGGTCGCCGAGCCCAGCGGCGCCGTGGCGACCGCGGCCTACCTGTTCCGCCGGGACCAGCTTCCGGGCGGCACGTACGTCTGTGTGGTGAGCGGCGGCAACGTCGACCCCGCCCTGCTGGCGGAGATCCTCGGCGTAGGGTCGAGGCCATGGACTCCGGGCTGAAGCGGGAACTCGAAGCCAAGGTCCTCTCCGGCGAGAGGCTCACCTACGACGACGGCGTGGCGCTGTACGAGGGCGACGACCTGGCCTGGCTCGGCGAGCTGGCGCACCACGTGCGGACGTGCAAGAACGGCGACCGGGTGTACTTCAACGTCAACCGGCATCTCAACCTCACGAACGTCTGCACCGCCTCGTGCGCCTACTGCTCCTTCGAGCGCAAGCCGGGCGCCAAGGACGCCTACACCATGCGCATCCCGGAGGCCGTGGCCCTCGCCAGGGCCCTGGAGCCCGAGGGCATCACCGAGCTGCACATCGTCAACGGCCTGCACCCCACGCTGCCGTGGAAGTACTACCCGCGTGCGCTGCGCGAGCTGGGGCAGGCGCTGCCGGGTGTGGCGCTCAAGGCGTTCACGGCGACCGAGATCCACTACTTCGAGGAGATCTCGGGCCTGCCCGCCGGCGAGATCCTCGACGAGCTCATCGACGCGGGTCTCGAGTCGCTGACCGGCGGCGGGGCGGAGATCTTCGACTGGGAGGTCCGCAGCCAGATCGTCGACCACAGGACGCACTGGGAGGACTGGTCGCGCATCCACCGGCTGGCGCACGCCAGGGGGCTGCGGACGCCGGCCACGATGCTCTACGGCCACATCGAGGAGCCCCGGCACCGCGTCGACCACGTACTGCGGCTGCGTGAGCTGCAGGACGAGACCGGCGGCTTCGTCGTCTTCATCCCGTTGCGGTTCCACAACGACAACAACCGGCTGTCCCACATCCCGATGGCGACCGGGGCGGAGGTGCTGAAGACCTTCGCGGTGTCGCGGCTGCTGCTCGACAACTTCGACCACGTGAAGTGCTTCTGGGTGATGCACGGCCTGCAGGCCGCCCAGCTCACCCTGAGCTACGGCGCCGACGACATCGACGGCTCGGTGGTGGAGTACAAGATCACCCACGACGCCGACGGGTTCGGCACGCCGGACAAGATGACCCGCGACGACCTGCTCGGGCTGATCCGGGACGCGGGCTTCCGGCCGGTCGAGCGCAACACCCGCTACGAGGTGCTGCGCGAGTACGACGGGCCGGACCCGGCGCGCCGCGACACCCCGCAGCCGATCTGGACGTAGCCGGACTACCCTGGTGCTCATGAGCCACAAGCACCCGGCGCTGCAGTATTCAGGACTGCGCATGGCGCTGCTGCTCGGCGCGGGGCTCCTGCTCTGGCTGATCGGGTTGCGGGGACTTTTCCTGCTGGCCGCCGCCGTGGTGATCTCGGGCCTCGCCAGCTACTCCCTGCTGGCCAGGCAGCGGGACGCGATGTCGGCTGGCCTGGCCCGGCGGGTACGGCGCTGGCGCGAGGGCATCGACGCCAGGGCCGCGTCCGAGGACGCCGCCGACGAGGTGCGCCGCCGCGGCGGATCCTGACGTCTGAGCGAGGCCACCCGGGTGTGTCGCCGCGCTGGGCGTCAGGACGGCAGCGGGTGGTCCCGGGTCTCGACGAGTGCCGTCTCTCCGCCGACCGCAACCGTTCCGTCGTCGTAGGGCCGCGCCTCGATCACCGATCCGACGCCCTGCCGGATCCGCAGCGACCGCCCGAGGGCCGCGGCGAGCCGCAGGGCGGCCGAGCCGGTCGCCTCGTCCTCGGCGACCCCCACGACGGTCGGGAACACCCGGGCGCGCACCTGCCCGCGTGACTCGTCGTCCCACGACCAGATCTCGAGCAGCTCGTCCGGTCCGGCGCCGGGATGGGCGTCCACGTCGGCTGGGGACGCGAGCTGTTGCAACGCGAAGTCGGGAGCCCACTCGGGACGTCCCCGGATCCACGTCATCTCGCCCGCCTGCCAGGTCGGCACCTCTCCGGCGGGCGGGCGCAGCACGTCGACGGGCCGGCCCAGCCGGGCGAGCAGCCACGAGGTGCCGACCAGCGGGTGCCCGGCGAGCGGCAGCTCTGTGGCGGGCGTGAAGATGCGCAGCCCGCCCGAGGCCGCGTCATCGACGAAGACCGTCTCGCTGAAGCCCAGGTCGGCGGCGACCTGCTGGCGCAGCGGGGCCGGCACGGCGGCCCCTTCGAGAAACACGCCGAGGGGGTTGCCTCCGCGGCCGTTCGGGCCGAGGAAGACACTGAGTACGTGCAGCTCGGGCATGGACGGCTCCTTCGCGAGATCACCGGTGCGCTCTCTCACCAACCCCCGGCCGGCGTGGCATCTTCCGTGTCTTCCGGGTGACCGCCGGATAGTCTGCCTAGCCCGGCCCGACCGCCGGCCGCCCGGTTCCCGAGGGGAGGAGTGGCGCGTCCCTCGCCGTGCCGGCGGGGATCCGCCCCACACGTCGTGACGACTCAGGTGAGAACGACCTCGCAGCGCCGGCGCCGGCCCCGCGTCGGACACATCCAGTTCCTGAACTGCCTCCCGCTGTACTGGGGGCTCATCCGTTCGGGCTCGCTCTTCGACATCGAGCTGGTCAAGGACACCCCCGACCGGCTCAACGACGCCCTCGTCGCCGGGGAGCTCGACATCGGGCCGATCAGTCTCGTGGAGTACCTCCGACATGCCGAGGAGCTCGTCATCCTGCCCGACCTCGCCGTCGGGAGCGACGGGCCGGTGATGTCCTGCGCGCTGGTCAGTCAGCTGCCGCTGGCCGCGCTTGACCACGGGACCGTCGCGCTCGGCTCGACGAGCCGCACCTCGGTGCTGCTTGCCAGGCTCCTGCTCGAGCAGCGCCACGGCGTGCGGCCGTCGTACCTGAGCTGCCCGCCCGACCTGGCCGCGATGATGCAGGAGTCCGACGCCGCCGTGCTGATCGGCGATCCGGCGCTGCGCGCGTCCCTGTACGACGCTCCGCGGCTCGGCCTCGACGTCCACGATCTCGGGCAGGGCTGGCGGGACTGGACCGGCCTGCCCATGGTGTTCGCGGTGTGGGCGGTGCGCGCCGGCTTCCTCGCCGAGCAGCCCGACCTGGTCCGCGAGGTGCACGAGGCGTTCCTCGCCTCCCGCGACCTGTCCGTGCGGGAGGTCGACAAGGTCGCCGAGCAGGCCGCGCGATGGGATTCTTTCGACAGGGACTCCCTCGCGCGCTACTTCACGACCCTCGACTTCTCGCTCGGCCGGCGCCAGCTCGCCGGCCTGCGGGAGTTCGCGCGGCGGGTCGCCCCGCTGGCGGGCTCCGACCCCGACGTCGAGGTCCGCCTGCTGCCTGCCGGCCGTCCCGGCGTCGGGGGTTAGGCTGACGGGGCCGTCCGTTCGTGATCCGGGAGGGCACGTGGCCGATCTGCAGAGCACCCTCGACCGCGCCGCCGGTGGGGGGCGCATCACCCCCGAGGAGGCGCTCGGGCTCTACACGGCGGCCCCGCTGCACGCCCTCGGGCGGGCCGCCGACGCCGTTCGGCGCCGTCGCTACCCCGACAACATCGCCACGTACCTCATCGACCGCAACATCAACTACACCAACGTCTGCGTGACCGCGTGCAAGTTCTGCGCCTTCTACCGGACGCCCAAGCACTCCGAGGGCTGGGTGCGCTCGCTCGACGACATCCTGCGCCGCTGCGGCGAGGCCGTCGAGCTCGGCGCGACCCAGATCATGCTGCAGGGCGGGCACCATCCCGACTTCGGCGTCGAGTGGTACGAGCAGACCTTCTCCGCGATCAGGCGGGCCTACCCGTCGCTGGCGCTGCACTCGCTGGGGGCCTCCGAGGTCGTCCACATCGCGCGGGTGTCCGGGCTCGACACCCGCACGGTCATCACGCGGCTGCACGAGGCCGGGCTCGACTCGTTCGCCGGGGCGGGCGCCGAGATCCTGACCGAGCGGCCGCGGCACGCCATCGCCCCCCTCAAGGAGTCGGGAGCGGTGTGGCTGCAGGTCATGGAGACCGCCCACGAGCTGGGCGTCGAGTCGACGGCGACGTTCATGATGGGGACCGGTGAGACCAACGCCGAGCGCGTCGAGCACCTGCGGATGGTCAGGGACGTGCAGGACCGCACCGGCGGGTTCCGGTCGTTCATCCCGTGGACCTACCAGCCCGAGAACAACCACCTCAAGGGCCGCACCCAGGCGTCGATCATCGAGTACCTGCGGCTCGTCGCGGTGGCGCGGCTGTTCTTCGACAACGTCGCGCACGTGCAGGGCTCCTGGCTCACCGTGGGCAAGGAGGCCGGCCAGCTGACCCTGCACTTCGGCGCCGACGACCTCGGGTCGGTCATGCTCGAGGAGAACGTCGTGTCCGCTGCGGGGGCGAGGCACCGGTCCAACCGGCTCGAGCTGATCCGCCTGATCCGGACGGCCGGGCGGGTGCCGGCGCAGCGCGACACCCGGTACCGTCACGTGCGGGTGCACTGGACACCTGCCGACGACCCGAGCGACGACCGTGTCGTCTCGCACTTCTCCTCGACCGCCCTTCCCGTCGTGCCGGCGGCCAGCTGAGGGTGCCCGGCCGCCCCGCCGTGTACGCGGCACCCCTGGTGCTGCCCATCTGCGCGGCTCCGATCCGGGACGGTGCGGTCGCCGCCGTGGGCGGGCGCGTGTCGGCCGTCGGGCCCCGTGCCGAGGTGCTGCGGGACCACCCCGGTGCCGCGCTCACCACCTGGCCGGGTGTTCTCACGCCCGGCCTCGTCAACGCGCACGCGCACCTGCAGTACAGCGACTTCGCCGCCCTCGCGACCAGCGGCCTGCCGTTCCCGGACTGGATCCGGCAGCTCACCCGCCGCCGCGCCGGCTTCACGCACGCGATGTGGCAGGAGAGCACCCGCCGGGGCCTCGCCGCGCTGCTGCGGACCGGCACCACCGCCGTCGCCGACGTGGTCACCGACGTGGCGGCGCTGACCGCGGCGGCGGACTCCGGCCTTGCCGGGGTCTCCTACCTCGAGGTCGTGGGCGCCGACGACGCCCGCTGGGCCGCGGCGATGCGGGACGCCCTGCTCTCGGCGATCGACGGCTCGCCCGCGGGGCGGACGATCGGCGTCTCGCCGCACACCCTCTACACCGTCGGCGCCGACGTGTTCCGGGACTGCATCGCCATCGCCCGGGAACGGGAGCTGCGCCTGCACCCCCATCTCGCGGAGACCGAGCACGAGGCGGAGTACGTCCTCGCCGGCGGCGGCCCGCTCGCGGAGTTGAGCCGCCGCCTGGGCCTCGAGTTCGATCTCGCGCGTGCGGGCGGCTCCGGGATGAGTCCCACGGCGTTCCTCGACTTCCTCGGGGGTCTGGGGGCCGACGTGCACGTGGCCCACGGCGTGCACTGCGACGTCGCCGACCGCGCGGTGCTGCGTGAGCGCGGGACGGCGGTGGCGCTGTGCTGGCGCAGCAACCGCACCCTCGGCGCGGGCGAGCCGCCGGTGGCGGCCTACCTCGACGAGGGCAGCCCGCTGGCCGTGGGCACCGACTCGCTGGCGTCGTGCCCATCGCTCGACCTGCTCGAGGAGGTCACCTCCCTGCGCGAGCTGGCCCGCCGCCAGGGGTACGGCGGGCCGGATCTCGACCGGCGCCTCGTCGAGGCCGCCACGGTCGGTGGCGCCCGCGCCATGGGGCTCTCCGACGTCGGCGCGCTGCGGCCGGGCTGCCGA
Organism: Streptomycetales bacterium; assembly: GCA_050699195.1. Taxonomy (GTDB): domain Bacteria; phylum Actinomycetota; class Actinomycetes; order JBOHCZ01; family JBOHCZ01; genus JBOHCZ01. Next base: position 5,024 of record JBOHCZ010000358.1, on the reverse strand, counting down.
GCCGACCTCGCGGTGTTCGACGTGCCCACCGGCGGCGACCCGCACACCGCGCTCGTCAGGTACGGCGCGGGGCGCTGCCTGGCCACCGTGCTCGGGGGGAGCTTGGTCCATGGCCGTGCCGATGGGCCAGGATGGGGGCCGTGAGCAGAGCCTCCCTGGACAAGCGGCCCCGCGAGATCGCCGCGATGTTCGACGGGGTGGCCCGGCGTTACGACCTGACCAACGACCTGCTCTCGCTGGGCCAGGACAGGCTGTGGCGCCGTGCGACGGTCCGGGCCGTCGACGCCCGCGCCGGGGAGCGCGTGCTCGATCTGGCGGCGGGCACCGGGTCGTCGTCCGCGCCGCTCTCGGCGCGCGGGGCGAGCGTGGTGCCGTGTGACCTCTCGATGGGCATGCTTCGGGTCGGCCGCCGCCGCCGCCCCCGCCTGCCCTTCGTGGCAGGCGACGCGCTGCGGCTGCCGTTCGCCGACGGCTCCTACGACGCGGTGACGATGTCCTTCGGGCTGCGCAACGTCGCCGACGTGGACGCGGCGCTGCGGGAGATGCGGCGGGTCACCAGGCCAGGCGGCCGCCTGGTGGTCTGCGAGTTCAGCCATCCGACCTGGGCGCCGCTGCGGGCGGTGTACGCGGAGTACCTGATGCGGGCGCTGCCGCCGATCGCGCGGCGGTTCAGCAGCAGCCCCGACGCCTATGCGTACCTGGCCGAGTCGATCCGGGCCTGGCCGGAACAGGCCGCCCTGGCGCGGCGCATCGCGGCCGCCGGGTGGACCCGGGTCGCGTGGCGTGATCTTACGGGCGGCGTCGTCACGGTGCACCGCGCAGTCCGCCCGGCGTGAGGGACCGGCCCGCACCCCGCCGCCGGGCCGTGCGCCGACCGTGCGCCGACCGTCCGCCGGGCCATGCGCCGACCGTCCTGCACCGCGGCGCTTCGAGGTTCTACACTCGACTCCTGTCGGGTTCGTGAAGGAGTTCACAAGCTCGTCGAGCAGTTCCCGGCACCAGGCGGCGCAACGCGGAGCAGGAGGCACTACCTCGGACGGTAGGCACCACGGTACGCACAGTCAGCAGAGGCGACGCAGGGACGGAACGCCGTGACCGAGACCCCCCAACGGGCGGGTGCCCGCACGCACGACGGGCGCGATCGGCTGGACGCCGACGTCATCGTCGTCGGCGCGGGCCCGGCCGGGTCGACGACGGCGTACTTCCTCGCCCAGACCGGGCTCGACGTCCTCCTGCTGGAAAAGAGCGCCTTCCCTCGGGAGAAGGTCTGCGGGGACGGCCTGACCCCCCGGGCCGTCACGGCGCTGCGCAAGATGGGCGTCGACGTCGGCCCCGAGCGGGGCTGGCTGCACAACAAGGGCCTGCGGATCCTGGGCGGGGGGCTGCGCCTCGAGATCCCCTGGCCTGAGCTGTCGAGCCACCCTGACTACGGTCTTGTCAGGCCCCGGCACGACTTCGACGACCTGCTGGCCCGCCAGGCGGTGCGGGCCGGCGCGCACCTGCGCGAGGAGACGACCGTCACCGGCCCGGTCGTCGACCCCAGGACCGGTCGCATCAGGGGGGTCACGGCCAAGACGGCGTACGGCGAGATGACCTACCACGCGCCGCTCGTGGTCGCCGCCGACGGCAACTCGACGCGGCTGAGCCTCGCGATGGGGCTGCGCAAGCGCGACGACCGTCCGATCGGGGTGGCGGTGCGCCGCTACTATCGCAGCCCGCGCCACGACGACGACTGGCTCGAGTCCTGGCTGGAGCTGTGGGACCGCCGGGACGGGGTCGACACGCTGCTGCCGGGGTACGGCTGGGTGTTCGGGATGGGCGACGGCACGAGCAACGTGGGCGTCGGCATCCTCAACACCAGCGCGGCGTTCGGCAACATCGACTACCGCGCCCTGCTGAGGCGCTGGCTCGACGGCATGCCGCGGGAGTGGGGGTTCGTCGAGGAGCACGCCACGGGCCCGGTGCGCGGGGCGGCCCTGCCGATGGGCTTCAACCGGACCCCGCACTACACACGCGGGATGTTGCTGGTGGGCGACGCCGGAGGGATGATCAACCCGTTCAACGGCGAGGGCATCACCTACGCGATGGAGTCCGCCGAGCTGGCCGCCGACGTGATCGTGCAGGCGCTCGGCCGTCCCACCGACGGCGCCAGGGAACGGGCGCTCGCGGGCTACCCGCAGGCACTCAAGCAGGCGTACGGGGGCTACTACACGCTCGGGCGGCTGTTCGTGAAGCTCATCGGAAACCCGAACGTCATGAGGATCGCGACGCGGCACGGGCTGCCGCACCCGGTGCTCATGAGGTTCACCCTGAAACTGCTTGCCAACCTCACCGATCCCCGGGGCGGCGACGCGATGGACCGCGTGATCAACGGCCTGACGAAGCTGGCCCCGGCGTCATGAGCGTGAGGGTGGCCGGGCCCCCCTGCCGGGGGGTGCCGCAGGCACGACCTAGCATGAAAGGTCCGGCCTGGAACGTGCCGACACGGCGGATGCGCAGGTCGGTGAGGTATGGAGAACGGAGAGGGGAGAGCGAGGCGGCGTGAACGTCTACGTGCCGATCCTCGCGCTCGGGCTCGTCGCGGCGGGGTTCGCGGTCTTCTCGGTGGTCGCGGGAGCGCTCACCGGGCCGAAGCGGTTCAACCGCGCCAAGCTCGACGCGTACGAGTGCGGCATCGAGCCGACCCCCCAGCCGATGGGAGGTGGGCGCTTCCCCGTCAAGTACTACCTGACGGCGATGCTCTTCATCATCTTCGACATCGAGATCATCTTCCTCTACCCGTGGGCGGTGGCCTTCGAGTCGCTGGGGATCTTCGGTCTCGTGGAGATGGTGCTGTTCATCCTGACCGTGTTCGTCGCCTACGCGTACGTGTGGCGGCGCGGCGGTCTCGAGTGGGACTGACCGGTCCCAACCTGACACGAGCGAGAGAGTCGCGAGATGGGTCTCGAGGAGAAGCTGCCGAGCGGTTTCCTGCTGTCCACCGTCGGAGATCTGGCTGGCTGGGTGCGCAAGAGCTCGCTGTGGCCCGCGACGTTCGGCCTGGCCTGCTGCGCGATCGAGATGATGGCGACCGGTGCGGGGCGCTACGATCTCGCGCGCTTCGGCATGGAGGTGTTCCGCGCCTCCCCGCGGCAGGCCGACCTCATGATCGTGGCCGGCCGGGTGAGCCAGAAGATGGCGCCCGTGCTGCGCCAGATCTACGACCAGATGCCCAACCCCAAGTGGGTGCTCTCTATGGGGGTGTGCGCGTCGTCGGGCGGGATGTTCAACAACTACGCGATCCTGCAGGGCGTCGACCACGTCGTACCGGTCGACATCTACCTGCCGGGCTGCCCCCCTCGGCCCGAGATGCTGGTGCACTCCATCCTCAAGCTGCACGAGGAGATCCAGCGCGAGCCGCTCGGCGCCGACCGGGTGCGGGCCGCCAAGGCCGCCGAGGAGGCGGCGCTTAAGGCGGTGCCCACCTCGCAGATGGGGCTGGAGGTCTCCCGGTGAGCGAAGCGCGCGAGAGCGACCGCGAGCAGCGGGCCCTCCAGCAGGAGGCCGACCGCGAGGACGCGCTGCTGGTGCCCGCCGCGGACGCGGCCAGGGAGACTGTCGAGACGCGTGAGACCGTCGCGGTCCACAAGGGGATGTTCGGGCAGAAGGACTCTCCCGACACGTCAGGATATGGCGGGCTTGTGCGGGTCGTGCAGCTCCCGGGGGCGACGCCGCGCCCGTACGGGGGGTACTTCGACGAGGTCGCCGACGCCCTCGAGGGCGCCCTCAAGCGTGCCGGGCTCGCGTTCGGCGACGCGATCGAGCGGGTCGTCGTCGACCGTGGCGAGCTCACCTTCCACGTCCGCCGTGAGCGGCTCGCCGAGGTCGTGCGGGGCCTCCGCGACGACCCGGCGCTGCGCTTCGAGCTGTGCTCGGGCGTGAGCGGCGTGCACTACCCGCAGGACGCCGGCCGGGAGTTGCACGCCGTCTACCACCTGGTCTCGATCACCCACAACCGCCGGGTGCGCGTCGAAACGGCGGCGCCGGACGCCGACCCGCACGTCCCTTCGGTCGTCGGCGTCTACCCCACGGCCGACTGGCACGAGCGCGAGACCTACGACTTCTTCGGCATCGTCTTCGACGGCCACCCGGCGCTCACCCGGATCCAGATGCCCGATGACTGGCCGGGCCACCCGCAGCGCAAGGACTACCCGCTCGGCGGCGTGCCCGTCGAGTACAAGGGCGCGGAAGTGCCCCCGCCTGACCAGCGGAGGTCGTACCACTGATGGCGACCCACGACACCTACCAGAGCACCTACCGGCCCGACGACCCCTACGCCGCCACCCGCGAGACGACCGAGGGCCGCGTCTACACCGTCACCGGGCAGGACTGGGTCGACGTGGTGGCCGGCGTCGGCGACGCCCCCGAGGAGCGGGTCGTCGTCAACATGGGGCCGCAGCACCCCTCGACCCACGGCGTGCTGCGGCTCATCCTGGAGCTCGACGGCGAGACCGTCACCGACATCAGGTGCGGCATCGGGTACCTCCACACCGGCATCGAGAAGAACCTGGAGTTCCGCACCTGGACCCAGGGCGTCACGTTCGTGACCCGGATGGACTACCTGTCGCCGTTCTTCAACGAGACCGCGTACTGCCTCGGCGTGGAGCGGCTGCTCGGTGTCGCCGACCAGGTGCCCGAGCGGGCGACCGTCATCCGCGTCCTGCTCATGGAGCTGAACCGGATCTCGTCGCACCTGGTGGCGCTGGCCACGGGCGGGATGGAGCTCGGCGCCCTGACGGTCATGACGTTCGGGTTCCGGGAGCGCGAGCTCATCCTCGACGTGTTCGAGATGATCACCGGCCTGCGGATGAACCACGGCTACATCCGCCCCGGCGGTCTCGTCCAGGACCTGCCTCCTGGGGCGGTCGAGCGGGTCCGCGAGCTGCTGGTGCTGCTGCCCAGGCGGATCCGCGACTACGAGAACCTGCTCAACGAGAACCACATCTGGAAGGGCCGCACCGAGGGCATCGGCTACCTCGACCTCA
>JBOHCZ010000357.1:0-5076 GCA_050699195.1 Streptomycetales bacterium | reverse complement strand
GGCGGCGCCGCCGACCTGATCCTGGTCGCCGAGGAGCCCGGGGTGTGGCTGGGCGCGCGCTACGCAGGCCTGTCGGGGCTCGACCCCGGCCCCGTCCCGGCGGACACCGCCGCACACGCCAAGATCTACGCCGGGGGCCATCCCACGGCCATGTGGTGCGTCGACGGCGGCCGGGACCGCACCGTCTTCGTGGGGGAGGCCCGCGGGATGTGGCTGTGGGCGGTGCTCTGGCCGGAGCCGGCGGGCCTGCTGATGTATGAGAAGGTGCGGATCGCCGATCTTCGCGACGTGGGCGACGAGATCGAGCTGCTGCCCTTCGGTGCCGTCTCCCCGCGCCTGCTCGACACCTGCTGAGGTGGGGCTACCCTGCCTGGCGTGCGTATCGATCTCCACACCCACAGCCGCGCCTCCGACGGCAGCGACGCGCCTGCCCAGCTCGTCTGCCGGGCCGCGCGGGAGGGGCTGGACGTTCTCGCGCTCACCGACCACGACACGGTGGCCGGCCTCGCCGAGGCGGAGTGCGCCCTGCCCACGGGCCTCACGCTGGTCCCCGGGGTCGAGCTCTCCTGTCATGCGGGCGACATCAGCCTGCATCTGCTGGCCTACCTCTTCGACCCGGCCGACCGGGACATCGCCCGGGAGAGCGCCCTGCTGCGCGAGGACCGCGTCCGGCGCGCCCAGGCGATCGTCGACCGGTGTCGCGACCTCGGCGCCCCGATCAGCTGGGAGGGTGTGCACGCGATCGCGGGGGACGGCGCGGTCGGCCGCCCGCACATCGCGGCCGCACTCGCCGAGGCCGGGGTGGTACGCGACATCGAAGCGGCCTTCGGCCCCGACTGGATAGGCGACGACGGCCGCGCCTACATCGCGAAGTACACCCTCGAGGCGCGGCGGGCGATCGACCTCGTGCGGGCGGCGGGCGGGGCGCCGGTGTTCGCCCACCCCGGCGCCGAGACACGCGGGCGCATCGTCAGCGACGACGTCATCGAGAGCCTCGCCGGGGCCGGCCTCGTGGGGCTCGAGGTCGACCACCCCGACCACGACCTGAGCATGCGCACCCACCTGCGGGGGCTCGCCGGGGACCTGGGGTTGGTCGTCACCGGGTCGAGTGACTACCACGGCACGCGCAAGAGCGTGCGGCTCGGCGAGTACACCACCGACCCCGAGGCCTACGAGGCGATCGTGGCGGCCGGGGTCGGCGCGATGCCGGTACGCGGGTGAGCGGCTTCGATGTGCGGCTGTTCGGCGAGGTCTTCGTCACCCTGTTCGTGATCATGGATCCCCCGGGGACGATCCCGGTGTTCCTGGGTCTCACGAGCGGGCGCACCCAGCGGGCCCGGCGGCGGATGGCCTGGCAGGCCGCCGCGGTCTCGCTGGGGGTCATCGCCGTCTTCGCCGTCTTCGGGCAGTCGATCCTCACCTACCTGGGCATCTCGGTGCCCGCGCTGCAGGCCGCGGGCGGGCTGCTGCTGCTGCTCGTCGCGCTCGAGCTGCTCACCGGCAAGGGCGACGAGTCCTACCAGGGCGGGCGGGACGTGAACGTCGCGCTGGTCCCGCTGGGGACGCCGCTGCTCGCCGGGCCGGGCGCGATCGTGGCGACGATCGTCTTCGTACGCGGGATCGAGGAGTTCGGCGAGGTGCTGGCGATCGCCGCGGGCATCGCGGCCGTCCACGTGGTGCTCTGGATGTCGATGCGGTTCGCGGCACTGCTTCTGCGGGTCCTCCGCGAAGGCGGGGTCACCCTGGTCACGCGGATCTCCGGCCTGCTGCTGTCGGCGATCGCGGTGCAGCTCGTCGCCGACGCCGTACGGGCCTTCGTCGAGCGCAGCTGACGGTGCAGGTTGCAGGTCGCCGGGCCGGCCGGGGAGGGCCGGTCGGGGTCCGCGGTGAGGCAGGATGGAAGCGTGGATCAGCTCGGTTTCGACGGCATGCCCGCCCGGCTCTACGCCTGCACGCCGTCGCGGCTGACGGCCTGGCTGGACTGCCCACGGCGGTACCGGATGACCTACCTCGACCGGCCGCCGCCCCCGAAGGGGCCGCCGTGGGCCCACAACAGCCTGGGTGCCAGCGTGCACAATGCGCTCGCCGCGTGGTGGCGGCGTCCGGTCGGGCAGCGTACCCCCGAAACCGCCGGGCGCCTGCTGGCCGGCGGCTGGCTCACCGAGGGCTACCGCGACGCCGAGCAGTCGGCCGGTTGGCGGGAGCGGGCCCGGGAGATGGTGGTCCGCTACACCGAGCGGCTGGACCCCTGCGACGAGCCGCTCGGCGTCGAGCGGGTCGTGGCCACGCGCACCCGCCGCGTCGCGCTCTCCGGTCGTGTCGACCGCATCGACTCCCGGGTCGGTGAGCAGGGCGCTGAGGTCGTGGTCGTCGACTACAAGACCGGCCGCCGCACGCTGTCTGCCCAGGACGCCCGGAGCTCGCTCGCGCTGGCCCTCTACGCCCTCGCGGCGCAGCGGTCGCTGCGCCGCCGCTGCTGCCGGGTCGAGCTGCACCACCTGCCCAGCGGCGAGGTCGCCGCGTGGGAGCACACCGACGAGAGTCTGGCGCGGCAACTGGGGCGTGCCGAGTCGATCGCGGGCGAGGCGGCGGCCGCGGACGCGGCGTTCCGGGGCGACCTGCCGCCAGAGCGCCGCGACGAGGTGTTCCCGCCCGTGCCGGGGGCGCAGTGCGCTTGGTGCGACTTCGTGCGCTGCTGTCCCGAGGGCGCCGCCACGTCGCCGGCGAGGCGTTCATGGGAGGGCCTGGCGGCCTCCTCCTCCAGGAGGACCTGACATCATCCGGCACCCTTCCCCGGGTAGCGTGCCTCCCATGACGCTACGCGTGAGCGCGAAGGCCGAGAGCTTCACCGAGTCGGTGATCCGCGAGATGACCCGGCTGTGCGTCGAGCACGGCGGCGTGAACCTCGCGCAGGGCTTCCCGGACTTCTCCTGCCCGGCCGAGCTCAAGGAGGCCGCGAAGTCGGCGATCGACGCCGACGTCAACCAGTACGCGATCACCTGGGGCGCCGAGGACTTCCGGCACGCGATCGCCGCGAAGATCGAGTGCACCTACCCGGAGTGGAAGGTCGACCCTGAGCGTCAGCTCTGCGTCACCTGCGGATCCACCGAGGGCATGATCGCGGCGATGGTGGCGCTCGTCGATCCCGGTGACGAGATCATCGTCTTCGAGCCCTACTACGAGAACTACGGCCCCGACGCGATCATCTCGGGCGCGAGCCCTCGCTACGTCGCCCTGCACCGGCCCGACTGGTCGATCGACGAGACGGAGCTGCGGGCGGCCTTCAGCGACCGGACGCGCGCGGTCGTCGTCAACACCCCCCACAACCCGACCGGGAAGGTGTTCAGCCGCGCCGAGCTCGAGCTGATCGCGGAGCTGTGCCAGCGTCACGACGCGCTCTGCCTGTCCGACGAGATCTACGAGCACATCCAGTACCTCGGTCCCGGCGGCCACGTGCCCCCCGCGACCGTGCCGGGGCTCGAGGACCGGACGGTCGCGATCAACTCGCTGTCCAAGAGCTACGCCGTGACGGGCTGGCGTGTCGGGTGGGTGGTCGCGCCGCCCCGCCTGGCCGATGCCATCCGTACGGTGCACGACTTCCTCACCGTCGGCGCGCCGGCGCCGCTGCAGGCGGCGGGGGTCGCCGCGATGGGCCTGCCCGCTCCGTACTACGCCAAGGTCGCCGAGGAGTACCGCTGGCGCCGCGACGCGCTGTGCACGGTCCTCGCGGATGTGGGATTCGGCTTCCACCCGCCGGACGGCGCCTACTACGTGCTGTGCGGGACCGACCGTCTTGACCCGTACCGCGACGACGTGGAGTTCGCCCGCAGGCTCATCACCGAGCTGGGCGTGGCGGTCGTGCCGGGATCGTCGTTCTACGCGGACCCGGAGCAGGGCAGGGACCAGATCAGGTTCGCCTTCCCCAAGCGCATGGAGACGCTGCGCAACGCGGGCGAACGGCTCGGCAACCTCAGGGTTTAGGGCGGCTCCGGTCGTTCACGTGGCACGCCAGAACTCGGCGAGTGCGGCCGCCGTCTCGGCAGGGCGCTCCACAGCCGGCGAGTGGCCCGCACCCGCGATCGCGGCGCACCGCGCACCGAGGCGGTCAGCCATTTCGGCCTGCAGCGTCGGCGCCCAGACGTAGTCGTCGGCGCCGTAGGTGACCAGGGTCGGCAGCCCGAGAGCCAGCAGGTCGGCGATCCGGTCGGGCTCGCCGAGCAGCGCCCGGCCCATGCCGACCAGCCCGGCGGTGGCGTTCGCGAGGAAACGCTGCTCGAGGAAGGCCGCGACGCCCGGGTCCGTCGGCGGCCGGGAGCCAGCGGCCGCGTCGGCGGCCTTCATGGCCTGCCAGATCGCGGGGAGGCCCATGACGGGCAACGCGTCGAGGAGATGCCGCAACCGGTCCGCCTCGCGACCCGTCACCGCCGCGGGGCCGGAGCCCATCACGGTGAGTGATCGCACGCTGGCCGGCTCGGCGAGCGCGGCCGCACGGGCGACGAGACCGCCGAAGGAGTGCCCGAGCAGGTGGATCGGCCCGCCGTCGAGTGCCGCGGCGACGGCGAGCACGTCCCGGGCCAGCTCCTCGACGGTGTAGGCCTCCGGCGTGTCCGGCCCCGGTGTCTGGTACTGCCCACGCTGGTCGATCGCGACCACCCGGTGGTCCCGGGCCGTGAGCGGCCCGAGCACCGCGATGAAGTCCTCCTTGCTGCCGGTGTAACCCGGCACCAGGAGGGCCGTGGACGGCGGGGTCGCCCGGGAGTCCGCTCCAGGTGCGGCAGGGGCGTCGAGCACCGCGAACCTGCCGCGATCCGTGTCGAGGTGTCCGGCCCGCGTCCGTGGGGGCGGCTCAAGGAAGGGCGGGGTGCTCACATCCCGTGAGGGTACCCTCGTGGCGGCCCGGTGAGAGCCAGGGCGACCCGGCCGCGGGCCGCCCTGCAGGAACCCCCCGGTCTCAGGACTCGGGTCGCTTCTCCTCGACAGGTACGCCGCCGCGCAGCCTGCGGCGTTGGCGGGCGCGGCGCACGGTCCGGGTGCGGGAGCGCTTGGCGCCCGCCTCGGCGGGCGGTCCACCCGCCC
>JBOHCZ010000356.1:0-5179 GCA_050699195.1 Streptomycetales bacterium | reverse complement strand
GCCCGGGACCGGCCACGCGGCCACCGGTCCGCTGCTCGCGAGGGTCGCTGACACCGCGCATCTGATCGCCATGTCGGTCTGGCTCGGAGGGCTGGCGCTGCTTTTCGCGTGCGTGCTGCCCCTCCGGGGCAGCGGCGCGGCCTCCCCGCCGGTGTCGGAGGTGGCCGGCCTGCTGCCGCGGTTCTCGCGGACGGCGATGGCCGCGGTCGCGGTACTCGTCGTCACCGGCGCGTACCAGGCGCTGGCCGAGGTGGGGACGTTGGGTGAGCTGGCCGGCGGGCAGTACGGCCGGCTCCTCGCGTTCAAGCTCGCCGCCTTCGGGCTGCTGCTCTGGCTGGGCGCCGCGTCACGCGGGGCGGTGATGCGGCGCTACGTCCTGCCTGTCGTCCACGCGGCTGAGGTGGAAGCGGGGCGGCCGCACCGCCCCGTGCGGACCGCCAAGCGATCCCGGCGCACGGAGCAGGCGCGCGACCGCGTCGTGCTCACCCAGTTGCGAAAGTCCGTGGGGATAGAGGCCCTCATCGCGGTGGGCGTGCTCGCCATCACGGCGGGACTGGTCGCGACCCCGCCCGGCGGCGAGCACGGGCACGGCGCGAGCGCGGGTGGCGCGGGCCCGGTCCGCAAGACGCTGGCGCTCCCGGACGGGGGAGAGGTCCTCGTCTGGATCGACCCGGCGCGTGTGGGCCCGAACCAGTTCGTGGTCAACGTGCGCAACCGCGACGACACCAGCCGTGACGTGGACGAGGTGCGCGCCGAGCTCAGCTCACGCGCGAGCGGGGTCGGCTCGCTGCCGGTACCTCTCCGGCGGGTGGCGCCGGGCCAGTTCGTCGCCGACAACACCCTCCTGCCGGCGTCTGGCCGCTGGCGTCTCGACGTGACCGCGCGCATGTCCGCATTCGACCAGGAGACCGTCTCGACGCGGCTGCTCGTGCCGTGACGGCCCTGGCACGGTCACTCATCGGTCACTCATCGGTAGAAGGGAGAGCTCGATGTCTCGTCTGCACACCAGGTCCGCCGTGGTCGCGGGCGCCGTGGTCGCGGCACTCGCGGCCGCTGCCCCACCGGCCGCTGCCCATGTCACGGTCGATCCGGCCCAGGAGGAGCCGGGCGGGTTCACGGCGCTGGCGTTCCGCGTCCCCACGGAAGGCGACGACGCGAGCACCGTGAAGCTGGATGTGAAGTTCCCCACCGACCACCCGGTAGCCTCGGTGTCGGTCCGCCCGCACCCAGGCTGGAGCTACCGGGTCAGGACCACCACGCTGGACGAGCCGATCGACATGCACGGGAGCCAGGTCAGCGAGGTGGTCGACACGATCACCTGGCGGGCCGACAGCCCCGACTCGGCGATCGAGCCGGGTGAGTACGACGAGTTCTCGGTCAGCCTAGGACCCTTACCTGACACCGACCGGCTGGTCTTCAAGGCTGTGCAGACCTATGACACCGGCGAGGCGGTGCGCTGGATCGAGGTGCCGGAGCCGGGAGCCGCCGAGCCCGACCACCCCGCACCGGCGCTCACCCTCGGCCCCGCTGCCTCGCACGCGCACTCCCCGCTCGGCGAGTACGGCGAGTCCCACAGCGGAGCCAACAGTGGGGACAACGCTGCGGACGTCACGGCGGAGCCCGCGAGCGCTCATGCGCTGTCGCAGGAGGGTGGGGAGGCGGCGCCCTCGGCGATGACCTACGCGGCGCTGCCCCTCGCCCTGCTCGCCCTGCTGGTCGCACTCGCGTCGGTCGTGCTGGTCCTGCGCCGCAGCAATACGCCGCGCTGAGAGCGGAGGGGCCCCGGGCTCGGATGAGCCCGGGGCCCCTTTTACCGAGGGGTGGAGCGACTACAGGCGGGCGAGGTCGGACAGGGTGATATCACCCGGGTGGACCCGGAAGATGCCCCAGATACCGGCCTCCTGGAACGGCTGGCGGCCGTCCTGGTACATGTAGTCACCCGGCATCGCCTCGGGGCCTCCCGCGCCGCCCACGAGCTCGGCGTCGACGGTCTGCCCGGAAGCGACGGTGCGGGCCGTCAGCAGGTGCGCATTGGCCATCGGCTGCAGCGGGAACATGTGCCCGCCCACCATGAACGTGTGCATCTGGTCCGACGACGGTACGGCCATCCGCACGATCACCCGGTCGCCCGCGTACGCGCGGAAGAGCGGGGTGTCCGGATCACCGTGCACCGCCGAGCTGAACGCCGACCCGAAGTCCGGGTTGGGGTTGGACCCGTCCAGACCCAGCCGGGTGGTGATCGGCTCGGAGTGGTAGCTGACGCTGTTGAAGGCCTTGTCAGCCACCGGCCCGTTGCCAACGAACGTGCTGTTCACGCCCGTACCGGCGACCACGTCCTGGTACGGCACGATGCTGCGCGCGTACTGCTGGTCCGTGGTCTGGTACGTCAGGGCAACCTCGCGGAAGCTCTGCGTGCCGGTGCGGATGATGGCCTCCGAGCTCGTCTTCGTCGAGCCCAGCGCACTGTTGTCGTGGCTGTCCGACCACGTCGAACCCGTCGGCTCGACGATGAGCATCCCGTAGGCGCCGTGCCGCACGGACGCCTCGCTCCCCAGGTTCTGGAAGATCGAGGTGCCGAGCACATCGGCGTGGAACCGGTAGGTGATGCTCTCGCCGCGGCCCACCGTGGTGTCCGGGTTCAGCCCGATCGCGGCCCCGCCGCCCGTCTGGACATTGAGGTTCTGTTTCGCGAGCTCGAACCCGGCGCGGGTGCCGCCGAACTGCGAGGTGGCCGAGATGTCGTTGTGCAGTGTGACCACCAGGCAGTCATCCTGGTTGGCCCGCAGGACGAGCGGCTCCACCCGCTTGTTCCCGGCCTGGATGGCGGCCTTGTCGGAGGTCAGGGAGTAGATCACGCCTCCCGTGTCCTGGTGCGGCGCGGTCGGCAGCGTCTGGTCGAAGATCGACACGTCGTAGCTCGTCTGCCGGGCGCCGGTCGGACATGGGTCCTTCGCGTCGGTGACCACACCGGGTGTGGTCGCCGGCGGCGGGTTGGGCCCCGGGTTGGCCTGGGTGTCGCCGGTCGCCGGCTGCAGCACCGGGAACCCGGCACCGGCCTGCGGTGTCCGGTTCGGCAGTGGCTGCAGGTCCGGCATCAACTTGTCGTGGACCCGGAAGATGCCCCAGGCACCGGTCTCGAAGGCGAAGGGACGGGTGCTGTAGTACAGGTAGTCACCCGGCACCTTCCCTTGTCCGCCGGCACCTCCGTCGAGCACGAAGTCGAACCGCTCGGAGATGCCCGCGGTCGCGGAGTCCGTGAAGGCGCTGGCATCGGTGTGACGGTCGTAGTGGAAGCGGTGCCCCTGGATGCGCAGCGCCTCGGTACGCTCGTTCACTCCGATCAGCCGGATCACGGTCGGGTCGCCCTTGTACGCCCGCAGCAGCGGGGTGTTGGGCTCGCCGTACTTGACCGACGAGAACACGTAGGGATCCACCGAGTTCACCGTGGCCGACACGGTGTTGGTGTTCGGGTCACCACCGGGGTCGTTGCTGATCGCCGTGCGGCAGGCTCGCTGGCCGTTGGCTTCGAAGCTGCCGTTGAACTCCTGCTTCTGCACGGAGACCGGCACCCGCTCCCCGATGGGTTCGGCCCTCAAGTTGAAGGTGCCTTCCTCACATTCCTGTCCGAAGTTCCGGGTCCGCCCTCCGCCGCCGGACAACGACGCGACATCGCTTTCGGGTCTCCCGCGTTGGCCGTTGGTCAGGAAGATCATGAACTCCCGGAAGCTGCCGGTGAGGTCTGCCCCGACCGAGCCGGAGGTGTGGATGTCCGCGATCGGGCCGCTCCTGATCTCCGCTCCCGTCTTGGGGTCGTGGTAGGTCGACCCGGGCGGTTCGATGATGTGCGAGGCGAACAGCCCGTGCGCCCACGACTTGGTGCCGTTGACGTGGTCGTGCCAGAACACCGCACCGCTGTCGACGTCCGAGTACCACCGGTACTGCACGAACTCGACCGTGACCGGCTCGCCCGTGGAGTGCGCCTTGTCGAGCGGGCGGTCGAGGGTCAGCGTGGTCCCGGTGATCTGGGTGATCTTCCGGATCTCGATGTTCGGGCGACCGGCACCGATGGCCACCGACTCACCCACCTCGAGCGTGTTGCCGCCCTCGGTCGGGCTGCCGAGGGTGCTCACGGACACGGTGTCCGAACCAGCGGCGGCGCTAGCGGTCGTGGTGCGGTTGCCGTCGTGGTCGTCGCCGTACACCGACTGCTCGAACGACATCCCGGTGATCACGCCGTCGGACGCCTGCGGGTCGAACTGCACGAAGTGGGTGTGCATGTTGACCTTGTGCTGGCCGCTGTCCACGTCGTTCGTCTGCGTGGTGTCCGGGTCGAGCTCGCTCGTCAGCGTCAGCGCGACGCAGTCACCGACGTTCGACCTGATCACCAGCGGGTCCGGCGACTTCGTGCCGCTCTGGGCGTCCTGCAGGACCTGCTGCTTCTCCTCGTTGAGGACGAAGACCATGCCCTCGTTGTCCGTGGTACGAGGAGTGACCTGGATCGGCAGCCGCTTCGACGCGGGCTCCCCCGCATCGTCCCACCCGCCACCGATCGCGGTGATGTTGTACGTCCGCAGCGGTGCGTTTGCCGGACAGAGCCCGTCCGGCCGGTCCGCCGAGGCGTTCTCACCCAGCCACGGCGCGCCCGAGTGGTTGTTGGGCGCGAACGGCGGGCGCTTGCCCAGGTGGGGCCGCATCAACGGCCACGCCGGTCTTCCGTTGTTCGGGTTGAACATGATCTGCGGCCGCTGGCCGGGGGTCGGCGACTCGAAGTTCGCCCAGACGTTGGTGTCTTCCGGTTCGCCGAGGTAGATCGGCCCGTCCGGCGAGTCGGCCGTGTCCCAGTCCCACACCGTGGCGTCGGTGTTGCTGTCCCGTACGCCCTTCGGTGGCAGCTGGCTCTCGACCAGATCCTCGAGCGCGACCTGGGTGCTGGGGTCGGTCAGGTTGGCCCGCAGCACCACGGTCTTGCCTTCGATGGTCCGCCCGAGCAGCCCGGTCGAGTTCACCGCCGCCGCGGGCTTCTGCTGACCGGGCAGCGGTGCCAGGTCAGGCTGGGCGGTGTCGTGGACCCTCCAGAACGACCACATCCCCGCGATGTAGTGGTGGGCGATGTGGCAGTGGTACAGGAAGTCGCCGGCGGCCTGCTGGCAGCCGCCCGCACCGCACTCGTGCTCGAGGT
>JBOHCZ010000355.1:0-5129 GCA_050699195.1 Streptomycetales bacterium | reverse complement strand
CCGCGAGACGTGGGACGCAGCGCAGCGGGAAGGCCGGCTCAGCGCCAGCGGCGAGCGCAGCGACCTCTCGTTGTACCTGCCGCTGCTGGGCTGATCCCTGGTACGGCTGGCTGCCCGGCACGGTGCTCACCGGCGACAGCCGCTGGCGCGATCTCGACCCACGGATCGAGCTCGTCGGCTGAGTCGGTGGACACCGGACGGATCGCGCCGGGCGCAGGCGGCTCGGTTCCGGCAGAGCGTGCCCCGTACACTCGAAGCGTGCGACGTGGCCGCCGCCCGCTGACTCCCGACCCCCCCACCGGCAGCGCAGGGCCCAGGGATGCCTGCGGTGTCTTCGGGGTCTGGGCGCCTGACGAGGAAGTCGCCAAGCTCACCTATTTCGGGCTCTACGCCCTTCAGCACCGCGGCCAGGAGTCCGCGGGCATCGCGGTCAGCAACGGGTCGCAGATCCTCGTCTACAAGGACATGGGGCTGGTCTCCCAGGTCTTCGACGAGGCCACCCTCGGGTCGCTCAAGGGCCGCCTCGCCGTCGGCCACTGCCGCTACTCCACCACCGGCTCGTCGGTGTGGGCGAACGCCCAGCCGACATTCCGGGCGACCCCCGGCGGTGGTCTCGCGCTCGGCCATAACGGCAACCTGATCAACACCCGGCAGCTCGCCGACGAGGTCGCCGCGCTCGGCGAGCAGCGCAACGGCAACGCTGCCGGGCGCGAGGGGTCGACGAGCGACACCGACCTCATCGCCGCGCTCATCGCCGCGCGGCGCGGGTGCTCGCTCGAGGACGCGGTCACCGATGTGCTGCCCCGGCTGCGCGGGGCGTACTCCCTGGTGTTCATGGACGAGACCACCCTCTACGCCGCGCGCGACCCGCAGGGCATCCGCCCGCTCGTGCTGGGCCGCCTCGAACGCGGCTGGGTGATCGCGAGCGAGACCGCCGCGCTGGACATCGTCGGCGCCTCGGTCGTCCGCGAGATCGAGCCCGGCGAGCTGGTCGCGATCGACGAGACCGGCGTGCGGTCGCGGCGTTTCGCGGAGGCCCGGCCGAAGGGCTGCGTCTTCGAGTACGTCTATCTCGCCCGCCCCGACACCACGATCGCGGGTCGCGGCGTGCACGCCGCGCGCGTCGAGATGGGCCGCACGCTCGCCCGCGAGGCACCGGTCGTAGCCGACCTCGTCATCCCCACCCCCGAGTCCGGAACGCCCGCCGCCATCGGGTTCGCCGAGCAGAGCGGCATCCCGTACGGCCAGGGGCTGGTCAAGAACTCCTACGTAGGGCGCACGTTCATCGAGCCCAGCCAGACGATCCGCCAGCTGGGGATCCGCCTCAAGCTCAACCCGCTGCGCGATGCGATCGGCGGGAAGCGGCTCGCGGTCGTCGACGACTCGATCGTGCGGGGCAACACCCAGCGGGCGCTGGTGCGGATGCTCCGCGAGGCCGGCGCCACCGAGGTGCACGTCCGGATCTCCAGCCCACCGGTCCAGTGGCCCTGCTTCTACGGCATCGACTTTGCCACGCGGGCCGAGCTGATCGCGAACGACCTCGCGGTCGACGAAATCCAGCGTTCACTCGGTGCGGACTCACTCGCCTACATCTCCCTCGACGGTATGGTCGCCGCCACGCGGGTGCCCAAGGACCGGTTGTGCCGTGCCTGTTTCGACGGCGATTACCCGGTGCCGCTCCCCGACCCCGAACGCGTCGGCAAGCACGCCCTCGAGGACACCCGCACCGACGACGACGGCCTCGACAGGCTGCTCGGAAGCCCGGGTGCCGCGGACCCGCTGAGGCGTCCGTGACCGGCCCCCCCGCGGCGAAGGGCCGGGTCAGCTACGCCGGGGCGGGAGTCGACATCGCGGCGGGTGAGCGCACCGTCGACCTGCTGGAGGCGTCCGCCGCGCGGGCCCGGCGCCCGGAGGTGCTCGCCGGTCTTGGCGGGTTCGCTGGGCTCTTCGACGCGTCCGGCCTCACCTCCTATGCGCGCCCGCTGCTCGCCGCCTCGACCGACGGAGTCGGAACGAAGGTGGTCGTCGCGCAGCGGCTCGACAAGCACGACACGATCGGCCTCGACCTGGTCGCGATGGTCGCCGACGATCTCGTCGTGTGCGGCGCCGAGCCGCTGTTCCTCACCGACTACATCGCGTGCGGTCGCGTGGTCCCGGAGCGGATCGCGGCCATCGTCGCGGGCATCGCAGAGGGCTGCGTGCGTGCGGGGTGTGCACTGATCGGCGGTGAGACAGCGGAGCATCCCGGACTGCTGGGTCCCGACGAGTACGACCTCGCGGGCGCCGCGACCGGGGCGGTCGAGGCGTCAGAGCTGCTCGGTGCCGAGCGCGTAGGCGCGGGCGACGTCGTCCTGGCCATGGGCTCGTCGGGGCTGCACGCGAAC
The DNA here is from genome assembly GCA_050699195.1 of Streptomycetales bacterium. Lineage (GTDB taxonomy): Bacteria > Actinomycetota > Actinomycetes > JBOHCZ01 > JBOHCZ01 > JBOHCZ01. The sequence continues at coordinate 2,745 of JBOHCZ010000355.1, read as the reverse complement.
GGCTACTCGCTCGTGCGGCACGTGGTCTTCGACCTGCTCGGCTGGACACTGGAGCGCCACGTCGACGAGCTCGGCCGGACTCTCGGCGAGGAGTTGCTTGAGCCCACCCGGATCTACACGGCCGACTGCCTGGCGCTCGCGCGGGCGACCGAGGTGCACGCGTTCGCGCACATCACCGGCGGGGGGCTCGCGGCCAACCTCGCACGCGCGCTGCCCGCGCACCTCGACGCCACCCTGGACAGGTCGACGTGGCGGCTTCCGGCGGTCTACGAGCTGCTCGCGAGGGCCGGCGGCGTCGAGCCCGCCGAGCTGGAACGCACGCTGAACCTCGGCGTGGGCATGGTCGCCGTCATGGCACCTGGAGACGCCGCCAGGGGGCTCGCGTTGCTGCGTGCCCGCGGGCTGCCGGTCTGGGTGGCCGGGCAGGTCGTGACAGGGTCCGGGCAGGCCGTGCTCGCAGGTGACCATCCGGTCTGAGAACCGACCCGGCCCATCCCTACGCGGTGCCGCACATACTTAGCCGGGCCGAACATCGCAGTCAGCCCGGCGGACGCGCCTCACCCGACGGCTTGCCGGACGCTAACGCCCACTCCCCGCGTCATCGTCCCAATCGTCCGCGTGATGACCGTCGAACTCCTCATCATGGGAGTCGTCGTCCTCAGAGGAGGGATTGACGCCCAGCTCGTTGGCCAGACGGTCGAGGTCCACTCCGCCGCTGCTGTATTTCAGCTTGCGAGCAACCTTCGCCTGCTTGGCCTTCGCCCGGCCGCGCCCCATTGGCTCGACCCCCTCAGACGGGACCCTGCGCCCCGGTGTCGTCACACATCCTCCGCCGACGACGCAACATAGTGGTCGCCAGCACTCAAGTCACTACGTTACCGGGTGTAGCGCGCGGGTGTTAACGGCAGGCGGCCCTCAAATGGGCAGATAGATCCCGCGCAGCCGTCCGACCTCCGCCATGCGACGCTCGGCGAGCCGGTCCGCGGCCGCCGCGGGAGGCACCCCCTCGTCGGCGGCGAGCCGGAAGATCCGCTGCGTGGTTTCGTAGATCTGGGTGGCCTTCGCGCGTGCCCGCGCCTGGTTGTAGCCCTTGACCTCATCGGCCACCTGGATCACCCCACCCGCGTTCACGACGTAGTCGGGCGCGTAGAGGATGCCGCGATCAGCGAGCAGCTTGTCGATGCCAGCGGTCGCCAGCTGGTTGTTGGCTCCCCCGCAGACGATCTCCGCGCGCAGCACCCGCACGGTGGCCTCGTTGAGGGCACCGCCGAGGGCGCACGGCGCGTACACGTCGAGGTCCGCCCGGACGAGCGCCTCGTTGTCGCCGGCGACGGAGACCTCGGGATGCGCGGCGCGAGTGCGCCCGACAGCCCTTGCGTCGATGTCGGTGATCACGACGGAGGCGCCGTCGCCCAGCAGGTGCTCGACGAGCAGTCGCCCGACCTTGCCCACCCCGGATACGCCTACCCGCCTGCCCCGCAGCGTCGGCAGCCCCCATTGGTGCTCGGCCGAGGCTCGCATCCCCTGAAAGACGCCGAAGGCGGTAAGGATCGACGAGTCGCCCGCGCCGCCGTGCTCGGGCGATCGTCCTGTGGTGTACGAGCACTCGCGTGCGACCACGTCCATGTCACGGACGTAGGTGCCGACATCGCAGGCCGTGATGTAACGGCCAGCCAGCGACTGGACGAATCGGCCGTAAGCCCGCAGCAGCGCCTCGGTCTTGATCGCGGCCGGGTCCCCGATGATGACAGCCTTCCCACCTCCGTGGTCGAGCCCCGCGAGGGCGTTCTTGTAGGCCATGCCCTTCGAGAGGTTCAGAACGTCGGTGAGCGCGTCGGCCTCGGTCGGGTAGGGGAAGAACCGCGTGCCACCGAGCCCGGGACCGAGCGCGGTGGAGTAGATCGCGATGATGGCCCGCAGGCCGGTGGGCTCGTCCTGGCAGAAGACGACCTGCTCGTGGCCGGTGTTCCGGCCGAGGACCGCCGGCCTGTGCGCGCCGTTGGTCGGACTGTCGGTCACGGTGGTGACTCCCGGTGTCGGCCCGCTCTAGGGTGGTACGGGCGTTCGGGATCACCATATTCCTCCCCCGACGTCTGGTCCTGGTCCCGTCTCGGCTACGGTGGCCCGATGCCGTTGCACGAGGCAGCCGGTCGGGGGCGGTTCGGCCGAGATCGGGCGCGATGCCGCCGGCCCAGGGTGGGCTGTGGCCGTGTCCAGCGCAGCTCCGGAGGAAATTCCGGCGCCGCAAAGAGCAAATCGACATCAAAATCTTTACGCATCGTAACGACGAAATCGCGTAGTGTATGCGATTACATCCCCTGAAGCCGAGGTAGAGCAGGTCTGGATACACGAAATCCGTCGTATGCCACTAGCCCCCAGACTGGACCTACTTGTACTGTGACGTACTAGTCATCTGCTCTACGACCAAGATGGCCCGTGCGGACCATTTGGGACATCGGGGGTTAAGAGGCATCATTTACCTAGGAACCGCGATGACCGGTTCTTCAAGGAGGCCGCACATGACTGCCCGTACACCGGACGCCGAACCGCTACTCACGCCGGCCGAGGTCGCGACGATGTTTCGCGTCGACCCGAAGACCGTGACGCGGTGGGCAAAAGCCGGCAAGCTCACGTCCATCCGCACTCTCGGCGGCCACCGCCGATACCGGGAGGCCGAGGTGCGTGCGCTGCTTGCAGGGATCCCGCAGCAGCGCAACGAACAGCACTGAGTCAGCCGCTCAGAAC
>JBOHCZ010000354.1:0-3675 GCA_050699195.1 Streptomycetales bacterium | reverse complement strand
GCACTCACCCCTGGCCCAGCGCTGCTCGCCGACCCGGCGCCCGAGCCGGCTGCGCTTGAGCGGGTCCCCGAAGGCGCGGCCGATCTGGTAACCGATCGAATCGCCGACGACCGCCCCCAGCGCGGCGCAGGCCATCATCACCGGCAGCCGTACATGGCCCTCGGACGCCAGCACTCCGCCGAGCAGCATCGCGGTTTCCCCGGGCGCCACCAGGCCGACGAAGGCGGCCGACTCGCCGGCGGCGAGCAACGCGACCACCACATACGCCCAGGGGCTTGCCAGACTCGTGATGGCCGCGATCAGCCCACCCATCGGGCTCTCCCTTCCCAGACGCGGGCTGACAGCCCGGCCGGTCCCGGTGCCGCGGAATCCCACCGGAGCACCCAGTCACCTCCGACGACGGCGACTACCCCCGGGCTCGGGCCGCGGACGGCAGGATCTGGCGCTTGTATCGCCGTACGAGATACTCGCCGGCGCCGAGCACGCCGACGGCCACGACCGGGACGAGACACGCTGTCTCCTCCGCTCAGGCGGTTCGGTGGGCGCCGTTATCGCTGGCCCGGTCGGGGCCTGGCGGATGCGCCGGCCGACTGGCCGCGCCTACCGTGACGGTACCCCTGGGCACGACGGATGACCGGATACCCGCAGGTGGCGCGTCCTGAGCCGGCCGCGCCTTGACCTCAGGACGCGGACGGGACGACGATCGAGACGGGAGGAGCACGGCCGAGGCTACGGGGGTGCCATGGCTGATTCGGACTTCCCGGCACCTCAACGTCGGCGGCGGCCCGACCGAGGACGAGCCGGATGTCGCCTCGTTCGGGTGGGCCAGACCACCGGCGTGGCCGGATAGCCAGCCACCGGGCGCCCACAGAGGAGTCAGCATGGACCTCGAGATCGTCAACCCGCAGCCCAAGTACCCGCCGGTCCAGCTCATCGACCCGCCCCAGCTGGGCTACATCCACGTGGCCGCGGCCGTCGGGCCGCCGGCGCAGCCAGGACCACCCGTCCCGCGCAGGAGCCGGGAGAAGACCGCGCTGTTCACCCGCCTGAAGTCGCTGGCCACAGAGCTGGAGAAGCTCTCCGAGGTCGTCAAGGCCACGGTCTACCACGCCATCGTCGTGCCGCCGCCCGGCGGATATGCCAAGGACCGCGCTGGCCACGTCGCCCGCTACGACGTCGTCGTGCTCATCGAGACGACCTCGCCCGAGGTGATCGCCGAGGTCCAGGGCGCGGAGCCCTACACTCTGCTGCTGGGCGCGCTGACGGCGGCCGCCAAGGACGTGCACGTGATGAAGGCGCGCTGCGTCCGACGGGTCGGCGACGTCGACAAGAGCCGGCAGGGTCTGTTCCTGTTCAACTACTTCGTCGCCGAGGACGCGCAGGTGGCGCTCGCACTATGGGACCACCTCGCCGGCTGGTACGCGGTGGCGACCGGGTTGGACAACTCCACGCTGCTCGCGCCCATCGGGGACGCCGACTACGTCTTCGTCAACCACGCCCGCTGGGACTACAGCCTGCCGCGCTTCATGGTGCGCCAGTTCACCAAACCCAGCTTCTGGACCTACCTGCGCGCCAACCTTCTGGTGAACAGGACCGGAGCCATGCCGATCCTGTACCGCCTCGCCTGACCTCCCGCGTAGGAGTTGTCGGATCACCGCGGCAGAGTGCGGAGCATGTACGAGACCGAAGCCGAGATCGGCGAACTCCAGGCCCTCCTCGACACTTCCCTGTCCGGGTCGACCCCCCACCTCCGGTCGATCATCAGGGCGGATGACAGCACGCTCACGGCACGCCAGCTCGTGGGCGTCATCTCCGGCATGTGCACGCTCGCGATCTCCACTGTGACCGCCAGGGGCGAACCCCGGATCAGCGGCATCGACGGGCACTTTCTCCACGGCCGCTGGATCTTCGGTACGGCCAAATCAGCCGCGAAGGCCAAGCACCTCGAGGTGCGGCCGGCTGTCAGCGTTGCGCACATCCGGGGCGAAGAGCTCGGCGTGTTCACCCACGGCGTCGCGGAGACCCTCAACCCGACCGGTGGCCCGGAGGATGCGGCGTGGAGCACCGTCTTGGAGCACCTCACCAGGCACTACGGTGAGTCACCGCTGCGCTGGGGCGACGTCGTCTACTACCGCCTCCTGCCGCACTGGATGGTCGTGTACGCCGCCGAGCCGGAGGCGCTGCCGGCGGGCTAGGCTGTGCCGCTCATGATTGGCCGGGCATCACCTGGAACGCCTCGGCGAGGTCGCCGAGGACGGTCGCCCAAGAGGCGCGACTCTCCGTACGGGACTGATCGTCGGCGAGGGCCGGGCCCTGCTCCGTGACGCGGAGCACGACCGACTCGGGCCCGCGGCTCTCGATGACGACCGGGTTGATGTCGACCGTGACCAGCGTCTCGACCGGGTCGGCCCCGACCGGGCCCTGATACACCCAGGTCTTCGCGATCCGGCGGCCCGGGACCAGTTCGCGGTATTCGCCGGTACAACATGCGTAACAGGGGTGTCGCCCGCGCCGTCAGTCTCGAAGCGGAACCGCCCTCCGACGCGCGGGTCGATCTCGGCGCGGGTGATGCCCCAGCGGACGATCTGCCCAGGGTCCGTCCAGGCGCCGAAGATCGTGGCGGCGGAGGCGTGGATCGTACGGAACGCCGTGCACTGCGGGCGAGTGCCGTCGGCCTCTATACCGGAGAGCTTGTCCAGAATCTGGATCCAGCCCTCGCGGGCCCCCTCGCGGTCCACGAAACCGGTGATGTGCTCATAGCAGCGAAAGCTCGGTGACGCCAGGGCCGGTCTCGTCGAACTCGACGGTGAGCCCCGTCTCCTCGCGGGCGCCGGGGTCGGGGTCCTCGTAGATCCAGCTCATCACGAGCCGCTTGCCGGGCACCAGCTCCCGATACTCGCCGGTGGTGGTGTGCACGCCGCCGCCGGGGTCGGTGACCACCACGCGATAGCGCCCCCCCACGCGGAGGTCCATGTCGACCTCGGTGACCTCACAGCCGTGCGGAGCGAACCACCGGCGCAGCCGCTCGGGTCGGTGAAGGCCGCATAGACGTTGTGGGCGGAGCCTTCGATGGTGCGGGTCATGCGGACCGCGGGGGCGTCCTGCGAGTGGGTCATGGTGATTCCTCATCGGCGTCGTTCGGGGCGCGGAAGAGCGCTTCGAGGGCGTCGAGCCGCTGCGTCCAGAAGCGCTCGTAAGAACGGATCCATACATGCGCCTCTGCGAGTGGCTCCGGGTTGAGCGTGCAGAGGTGCGTCCGGCCGGAGATCCGGCGCCGGACCAGACCGACCTCCTCCAGCACGTGCACATGCTTGGACGCGGCGGCGAAGGACATCCGGTACGGCGCGGCCAGCTCGCCGATCGAGTGCCTCTGCCGGGAGAGTCGCCGCAACATATCTCGCCGCGCCGGGTGGGCGAGGGCGCGGAAGACGCCATCGAGGCGGTCGGACTCGTTGCCCTGTGCCATTTGTTCAACCATAAAGTTTAATATTACAGGCCACGCTTCGGCCGTCAACAGAGAGTTGGGCATGGCGGAGGCACGGCGTCATCGCCTCGAGCATCACGTCGAGAGACTCTAGGCTGACCGGCTTTGCTCCTGATGACTGGAGGTTGCCGACCTTGGCCGCGGCGCCGACCTCTACATCGTCGAAGCAAGCGACCGTGACCAACAGCCGG
>JBOHCZ010000353.1:0-16854 GCA_050699195.1 Streptomycetales bacterium | reverse complement strand
GCGCAGGCGTCGCCGGCCGCGTCGAGGTCGGCGAGCAGCGGGTGCAGGGCGCGCCGGGCCACCAGGACGAGCGCGGTGTCGATCACATCCTGGCTCGTCATCCCCTGGTGGACGTACCCCGCCGCATCGCCGGGCACGGCCGCGGTGAGCGCGCGTACGAGGGGCACCACAGGGGTGCCGGGCCCGACCGCGGCGCGGCCGATGGCGGCCACGTCGTAGCGCTCCGCGTCACAGGCGGCGGCGATCGCGTCCGCGTCCCGGGACGGGATGCGCCCCACCCTGGCCAGCGCGCGGGCCAGCGCGGCCTCGGCGTCGAGCATGGCCTGCAGCAGGGCGCCTCCCGACAGCTCGGCGGCCACCGCCTCCGTACCGAACAGTGGGCCGAACGGCGAGTCGGGCGGGCGGCCCCCCTCAGAGGGCGAAGAAGACGGTCTCATGCTCACCTTGCAGGTGGATGTCGAAGCGCAGCCCGTCGCCGTCCTGGACAGCGACGAGCGTCGAGCGCCTCGCCTCGTCGCCGATCGAAGCGAGCACCGGGTCGGCGGCGTTGGCCTCGCTCTCGTCCGGGAAGTAGATGCGGGTGACCACCCGGTCGAGCAGCCCGCGAGCCAGTACGGAGACGTCGACGTGGGGGGCTTCGACGCCGCCGTCCGGAGCCGGCAGCGCGCCCGGCTTGACGGTGTGGATCTGGTAGCGGCCCTCGCCGTCGGTGGGGCAGCGCCCGAACCCCCGGAACCCGGCCACCGCGGGATCGTGCGACCCCCGCGGGTCGTCGGGGTGGTCGAAGTGCCCGTCGGGGCCGGCCTGCCACGTCTCGACGAGGGCGTCGGGGACCGGGTCGCCGTTCCCGTCGAGCAGCCGGCCGGTGATGCGGACCGCGCCCGGCGTGCCGTCGGGGACGACGTACGGGCCGTCCGGCCACGCCAGGACGATGTGCAGGAAGGGGCCCACGGTCTGCGACGGCGTCAGGCCCAGCCGTTCACTCATCGTCGCCCTCCCCCTCGAACGGCGTCGCCTCGCGGCCGCGCAGCACGATGTCGTACCCGAACGCCAGCGCCCACTCCGGCTGGGTGCCCGCGTAGTCGAAGCTCGCGACCATCCGCGCCCGGGCCTTCTCGTCGCGTACCGCGTTGAAGACCGGGTCTTGGAAGAACAGCGGATCGTCGGGGAAGTACATCTGCGTGACGAGCCGCTGGGTGAACGCCCGGCCGAACAGCGAGAAGTGGATGTGGGCCGGGCGCCAGGCGTTGTCGTGGTTCCTCCACGGGTACGCGCCGGGCCGCACCGTGACGAAGCGGTAACGGCCATGCGCGTCGGTGAGGGTGCGCCCGAGACCGTCGAAGTTGGGGTCGAGAGGGGCGGGCCAGTTGTCGACGGCGTGCCGGTAACGGCCTGCGGCGTTGGCCTGCCACAGCTCGATGAGCGTGCCGGGCACCGGGCGGCCGTCGCCCTCGACCACGCGTCCGTGCACCACGATCCGCTGCCCGAGCGGCTCACCCGGGTGCTGGCGGGTCAGGTCGTGATCGAGCTCGCCGACCAGCCCTTCGCCGAGCAGCGGTCCGGTCACCTCGGTGAGCCGCTGCGGCAGCAGGTGCAGCGGCTGGCGCGGCGCGCGTGCCACCGTCGACCGGTACTCCGGCCACAGCAGCGGGGGGTGCACGCCGTCGGCGCGCTCGTAGCGGGCCACGGGTCCGGACGCGGGATCGGTCACGGGGTTGGTCACGAGGGCCTCCCAGGTCTGAAGTAGGTCGTCACGCGGCGCCTGAGCTACTCGCGCCTTTGGTGGCCTCGAGAGCGCGCAGCACGCGAAGCTCCTCGGCCGTCGGCGGCTTCGTGGTACGGAGGTCGGCGGCGACGGTGAGCTGCCAGCCCGTGCTGGCACGCGCCTGCTCGGCGGTGACCCCGGGGTGCACCCGGGTGAGGGTGAGCTCGCACGTGCGGGGGTCCGGCTCGAGGACGCCCAGATCGGTGATGACCATCCGCGGGCCCGCGCCGGCCAGGCCGAGGCGTTCCCGGTCGCCCCGGCCCGACCCGTACCCCACCGACGTCACGAAGTCGATGCGCTCGACGAAGGCCCGCGGGCTCTGCCGGACGATCACGACCACCTCGCCGCAGGAGGCGGCGATCTCCGGTGCGCCGCCCGCCCCCGGCAGCCGTACCTTCGGGCTGGTGTACTCGCCGAGGGCCGTGGTGTTGATGTTGGCGAACCTGTCGATCTGGGCCGCACCGAGGAACCCGACGTCGATGCGGCCAGGCTGCAGCCAGTAGTTGAAGATCTCCGGCACGCTGACGACCGCGTCAGCGGTGTCGGCGAGAACGCCGTCACCGATGGAGAGCGGCAGCCGGTCGGGCTTGGCGCCGAGCGTGCCGGACTCGTACACGAGCACCAGGTCGGGTGCGTGGGTGCGCCGGGCGAGGTTGGCGGCGGTGCTGGGCAGCCCGATGCCGACGAAGCACCGCGCGCCGCCCCGCAGCTCGCGCGCGGCGGTCACGGTCATCATCTCGTCGGCGGTGTGGCCGGGGTGTGTCGTCATGCGTCATCCCTCGGTCAGGCCCCGGCGGTGGCCCGCAGGACGTGTTCCGCCATCCACGCGCGAAACGCCTCGCGGTCCCGGCTGATGGGGTCGTAGCGCTGGTAGAAGCCGTTGTCCCGCTCGGAGTAGCCCTGGGCGTAGGACGGGTGCGCGCCGCCCGACACCTCGGCCACGCAGGTGATCGCCCAGGTGGGGAGCACGACCGCGCCGGGCCGGGGCACGAGCTCGTCGACGACCTCCTCGACCGTCACCAACGAACGTGCGGAGGCTAGCACGGTCTCCGTCTGCACGCCCGTGATGCCCCACATCGCTACGTTGCCGTGCCGGTCGGCCTGCTGCGCGTGGATGACGCCGACGTCGGGGTTGAGGGCCGGGACGGCGGTCAGCGTCTCGCCGGTGAACGGGCACTCGATGGTCGCGATGTTCGGGTTGTGGCGGGGGAGGTCCGTGCCGACGTACCCGCGCAGCACGGCGAAGGGCAGCCCGGACGCGCCGGCGACGTACCGGTTGGCCATCCCGGCGTGGCTGTGCTCCTCGACGTCAAGCGGTGCCGGCCAGCCGTTCTCCACGGCGTCGCGGAACCGGTGCAGCGAGCCGACCCCGGGGTTGCCGCCCCAGGAGAACACCAGCTTGCGGGCGCAGCCCATGCCGATGAGCTGGTCGTAGATCACGTCCGGCGTCATGCGGACGAGCGTGAGGTCGCGCCGTCCCTGGCGGATGATCTCGTGCCCGGCGGCGTGTGGGATGAGGTGGGTGAAGCCCTCCATGGCCACGGTGTCGCCGTCGCGCACCAGCACGGCGACCCCCTCGGGCAGCGACACGATCTCGGCCATGGGCACCTTTCCATTTGTTCGTCATCCGAACTTGCGTTCAAGATACGTACGAGAGCCCGGACGGGCAAGGTGGATTCTGATCCGCCGCTGTCGGAAGCTGTGTACACCTCGGTATGCGCTCGGGAAGGGGCACCGGAATGGCCGATTCACGTACTCCCATCAGCGTGGTCCCGCACTTCATGCGGCTGCACGAGTGGATCGCCCTCGAGGCGGGCCACTTCCGTGCCGAGGGCCTGGAGCCGGAGCTGCAGGCCGAGGTGATGCACGCGGTCAGCTCGCACCGCGGCGACCCGTACCGGGCACGCCCGCAGGACCTGCCCTTCGTCGACCACGCCGAGGTCGCGAACTCCGCGTGCCACTGGGGGAGTGTCTGCAACGCCGCAGCCGGGATGGGCAAGTTCGTGCCGGACGTGTACGGCGTCGCGAACTTCGCGATCTTCGTACGGGCCGACTCGCCGATCCGTACGGTCGACGATCTGCGCGGCGTGCCCATCGGCGTCGGGATCATGGCCGGCAGCCACTTCACCACCCTGGAGGCGCTGGGGGAGCGCTTCTCACCCGACGAGCTGGCGATCGACTACGTCGGCGGCCCGGGCGAGCGGCTGCTCGCGCTCAAGGAGGGGCGCGTCGAGGCGGCCAACCTGCTCGACCCCGAGATCGCGATCGCCGACCAGCAGGGGCTGCGGCGCATCGTGGGCGGGGAGTTCAAGACGCTGTTCTGGGTGTCGCCGAGCCTGTCCACCGACGTGCTCACGCGGTACTTCGCCGCGCTGCGCCGCGCCGACGAGGCGCTGCGGGCCGACCCGTCGCACTACCTGCACCTGTGGGAGCGCAACGTCCCGCCGGTCCTCCGCGGTGAGCCGTACGACACCAGCCGCTTCGGGCCGGGCGAGCTGCTGGTGTTCGAGCGCTACCCCGAGGAGGAGTACGAGCGCGCGGTGGCCTTCGCCCGCCAATGGGGCCTTGACCAGAACATCCAGGAGACGCGGTACGACCGGCTGATCGCCTCCCTCGCCTGACCGGCCACCGTTGCCGCCATCTCGCACGGCCCTACGGGTCGCGGTGGCCGAGACGGGCCGAGTGCCAGCTCGCGCCGGCCCCCCGGCGCGGCCGTTCGCGGGCAGCTCGTGCCTGATCTCATTGCTGGTCAGTTCCGTGCCGGACTGCGGGTCAAGCGTGTGCGTGGGACTCCAGGGGTGCGGGACAGATCCGTTCCTCCGCGACGGTCACCGTCCTCGGCCCGGGATCCGTCGCAGCATGAGTCGCTGGCAGCCGCATCGTCGCGATCGACCCCGACAGTGCGTACGTCCTGGCCTACGACGCCGCACGCCACGTATGCACCGGTCTGCTTGCCCAGCAAGGCCTCAGACCGACCAGCGGCGGCGGCCACTACGCAGTTGAGCGTGCGGTCCGCGCCCAGTTCGGCTCGGGATTCCGCCCTTTCGGAACCATGTCGCCGGCGCAACGAGCTGGAGTACCCGGGAGGGCTTGCTGACGAACAGGCCGACCAAGCCGAGGCGGAGGAAGTCGTCAAGGACGTCGAGGCTCTCCTGAGTGGGGCCAAGCAGTTGATCACAGAGGTGGATTACTTCTGACGCCGGTCATGGAGGAGCGGAGTTGGGTGCCGGCAGTAGGCGTGCGGGTCAGCTGCCCGGCTGGCCCAGGGACTCCTTCGCGTAGCCGGCCACCGTCTTGTAGTCGTTGGAGAGGGCGGCCAGCTCGTCGGCGCTGATCACGTCGTCGATGCGGGCGAAGGGGCGGTCGCCGGTGCGCAGGTAGACCTCGCGCAGGATGGCGTCTGGCGGGTTGGTGCGGTTCATCCGCACCACCTTGGCCGTCGCCTCGAGCCTGGCGGACTCGTAGGCCTTGAGCGCCTGCACCGGGTCGGCGTGCTCGGCCAGGCGCCCGGCCAGCACGCGGGCGTCGATGATCGCCTGTCCCGCTCCGTTGGAACCGCGGGGCACCATCGGGTGGGCGGCGTCGCCCAGCAGCGTCACGCGGCCGAAGCTCCAGCGCTCCACCGGGTCCTGGTCGACCATGGGGTACTCGAGTACGACCTCGGAGCCGCGCAGCAGCGCCGGCACGTCGAGCCAGTCGAAGTGCCAGTCCTCGACCGCCGGGAAGAAGTCGGCGAGGTCGCCGGGGCGGTTCCAGTCCCGGGTACGGTGCACCGGCGTCTCGATCTCGGCCACCCAGTTGACCAGCTGGCGGCTCTCGGCGTCGGTGTCCCGGATCGGGTAGAGCACCATCTTGCCGGTGGCCAGCCATCCGATCCGTACCATGCTGGCCCCGGTCAGGAACGGCGGCCAGCGCGTCACGCCGCGCCACATGTTGACCCCGGAGTACCGGGGCGGCCCCTCCTGCGGGTGGAACTGCCGGCGCACGGTGGAGTGGATGCCGTCGCAGGCGACCACCACGGAGGCGCGCACCGGCGGGGGCGGGCCGCCGGACGTGCCCTCCGGAGGCTCGTCGAAGACCACGGTGGCGCCCCGCCCGTCCTGGTCGACCCGGCGGCACCGCCGCCCCAGCACGACGCCGTCCGGCCCGAGGCGCTCCGCGACGGCGTCGAGCAGCACCGCGTGCAGGTCGCCGCGGTGGATGGAGAACTGCGGCCAGCCGTACCCGGCGTACCGGCCCGCGGGCTCAGCGTAGATCAGCTGGCCGAACCGGTTGAAGAACACCGACTCGCGGGTGGCCACCCCGACCTCGCTCAGCCTCGGCTCGAGGCCGAGCCGCGCGAGTTCGCGCGTCGCGTGGGGTAGCAGGTTGATGCCCACCCCCACCGGGCCGAGCGCGGGGGCGGCCTCGAACACCTGGCAGCCGATGCCGGCCGCGTGCAGCTCCAGAGCCAGCGTCAGGCCGCCGACGCCCGCCCCGACGACGGCCACGTGCGGAGGACCTGGCATGCACGCCTCCTGGAAGGTGGTCGACTGTATGCATATCGATACGCTGGCGGAACGCTACCGGGTCACCGGGAGCCGCCGGATGTAGGAGGTCGCATGAGGCTCGGCACCATCCGTACCGCTGAAGGGACCAGGGCCGTCCGCGTGGAGGGCGACGAGCTCTACACCCTGCCCTATGACGACGTCGGCGCGCTGCTCACGTCGCCCTCGTGGGCCGGGCAGGCACGCGGGGGTGAGCGGCTGCCCGCACAGGAGGTCAGCTGGGCCCCCGTGGTCCCCACGCCCGGGAAGATCGTCTGCGTGGGGCTGAACTACCGCACGCACATCCTCGAGCTGGGGCACGAGCTGCCCGACCACCCGACGCTGTTCGCGAAGTACGCCGATACGCTCACCGGGCCCTACGACGACATCGTGCTGCCTGCCGTCTCGCAGATGGTCGACTGGGAGGTCGAGCTCGCCGTCATCGTGGGCGCGCCGCTGCGCAACGCCTCGGAGCAGCAGGCCGCGGAAGGCATCGCGGGCTACACGGTCTGCAACGACGTGAGCGTGCGCGACTGGCAGCGCCGCACGCCGCAGTGGCTGCAGGGCAAGATGTTCGAGGCCACGACGCCGCTCGGCCCGCACCTGGTGACGCCCGACGAGGTCGACGACGCCCGCGACCTGCAGGTGCGCTCGGTGGTCGACGGGAAGGTGATGCAGGAGGCCAGCACAGCCGACCTGCTGTTCCGCCCGGCCGACGTGGTGGCCTACATCTCGACGATCCTGACGCTGCGGCCGGGGGACGTGGTGGTGACCGGCACTCCTGGCGGGGTGGGTCACGCCCAGGAACCGCCGGTGTACCTGCAGGACGGCCAGGTGCTGCGTACCGAGATCGAGGGGATCGGGGCCTGCGTCAACCGTTGCGTGCGCTGACCGGGCTCGGGCAGGGCCCGGGCAGGCGGCAGTACGGGCATTTGTACGTTTCGAGCCCACCCCGGAACCGCGGATCGCGGGTCCGGAGTGTAGGCTGCCTGGGCCCAGCGGGACCTACGGAGACCGCCCCCGGTGCGACCGGGAGCCCGCGCGGGCACCCCGACGGAGGAGACGCAGTGCAGGGCGAGCGGGAGTACGACGTCGTCGTGGTGGGGGGCGGCACCGCCGGGGCGGTCGTCGCCTCGCGGCTGAGCGAGGACCCGGACCTGTCCGTGGTCGTCATCGAGGGCGGCCCGACGGACGTGGGCGACGACCGGGTTCTGACCTTGCGGCGCTGACAGGAGCTGCTCGGCTCCCTAAAGCACCAGGATGAGCACCACGATCAGGGCGGCGATCGCGGCGGCCGGGAGGGCCAGCCGCCGCAGCACGGGGCCGGCCGACACGCCGACGAGGTTGACGGCCTCGGCGCTCTTGCGGGGCGGGGGAGGGGGCTGCGCGGCGGCTTCCTCCCCCGGCTGCCCGGCCGGCGCGCCGGCGGTCTCCCCGCCTGCCGTCTCCGTCGTGATGGGCCGGGCGAGCTGCTCGGCGAGACAGTCGGCGAACTGGCCGAGGATCTTGTTGCCCACGTCCTGCATGACGCCGCGGCCGAACTGCGCCGGCTTGCCGGTGATGGCGAGGTCGGTCAAGACACCGACGTGGGTGTTCGAGCCCTCATCGCGCAGCTGCGCCGTCACGGTGGCCCTGGCGGTGCCGCTGCCGCGGGTCTCCTTGCCGCTCGCGGCGATGACGACCCTACGGGCGTCCTCGTCCTTCTCCTCGAAGCGGGCGCGGCCCTGGTAGATCACCGTGATCGGCCCTACTTTGACCTTGACCCGCCCGGTGAACTCGTCGCCGTCGACCTCGTCGAGCGTGGCGCCCGGCATGCACGGGGCGACCCGCTGCACGTCGAGCAGCGCCTGCCAGGCGTTTGCCACCGGCACGGGCACGGCGAACTCATGCTCCAGCTGCATCCGATCCCCAAAGTCATCGCTGTGGGAGTACGTTCATGATCCCAGGTTCTCCGCCCGTACCCTAACTATCCCGGTGGATCGGGCTCTGCGCGCGGGACGGCCCACGCGGTGTCCTGCCCGGTGGCGGAGGCGATGAACTACTACCGTGCCTAGGCCGATGCTCCTGGTCACTCGGGCTTGTGCGGCAATTCCGCCCATACGCAGCGCGCCCCGTTCCGCTCGCCGTTGACCCCCCAGCGCGTGGTCAGCGCCTCCACGATATGCAGCCCGCGGCCGGTCTCGTCGTCGATGTCCGCCTCGACGAGGGCGGGCGCGGCCGGCCCGCCGTGGTCGGTGACCTCAAGGCGTACGGTACGAAGGCGGACCTCGACAGCGACGGCGAAGCCCCGTTCGCGACTCGCGGTGTGCCGAAGCGTGTTGCTCGCCAACTCGGAGAGCACGAGGATCGCGTCGGCGGCGGGTAGCCCCTCGAGAAGCTCGGCGAGCCAGCGCCGTGCTTCACCGACCGAGGCCGGCGTACCCGGGAACGTGCGCTGCCACGCGCCGCACCGGGAGAGCTGGATCATGAGGCCGCCGCCACGTCGACGCCAATGGCCAGCCGCGGCACGAGTGGTGGAACCGTCTCTCGGACCATGGGTTTCCTTCGTCGCGATGGATGCGCAAAGCGGACTACTACTCGGAGTAAACTCACATCCGCGTAGCGTTACATTCCGATTCACTCGCACACATCCGCGCAGTGGAAGGGATACGTCGTCTCCTCCGCGAGAGGGGACGACGGGGGACGACCGGGGGTAGCCGATGGGACGGGCTTCGCGTGAGCTGGCGCCGTGCCGCTCGATGCGGCACTACTTCGGTTGGCAGCTACGCAACTTTCGGGCAGCCTCGGGGAAGTCGATTGACGACTTGGCGCAGGCGACCTTCTTCTCCAAGAGCTATCTGCATCGGGTCGAGATCGGTGATCAGATGCCGTCGCGCGATGTCGCGCGTCGCTGCGACGAGGCGCTTTGCACCCGCGGCATCCTTGAGTTCCTATGGGCCCGGGTCCACGCCGAGGAGGCACCGGCCGCTGATCGAGAAGTCGGAACAGGTGATGTTCCCGTCACGTCGGGTTACTCTTGGGCGTCCGTACCTGATGCGGTGGTCATACCTGCCGTGACGCCGGATGGGAGGACCGTCGAAGTGACCGTTCCTCGTCGCAGGTTCCTCGAAGCCGGTGGGGCGTCACTCATCGTCCTGGGGCTAGATGGCCCCGGCGGATCCTCACCCCTGGCAGGGAGCCTCGGCCAGATCGGCATCTCCGACGTTCAGCGGATGCGTGCAGTCGTACGGCAGCTCTTCGACATCGACGACGCGTTCGGTGGCGACCGTGTGCAGTCACTCGCGGTGTCCCACCTCCGCCGGATTCAGCGGGTGATCAACGGGGCGCAATACAGCGAGCGCGTGGGGCGTCAGCTGCAAAGTGCCGCTGCGGAGTTCGCCGAGCACGCTGGCTGGCTGTCCTTTGACGCGGGGCGCCACGACGAGGCGCGCTTCTACTACAACGAGGCGCTCTCAGCCGCGCGGTTGGCCGGAGACGACGGGCTGAGCGTCCAGGTGCTGGCGAGCATGAGCCTGCACTCCACAGATCTGAACCGCCCGCGGGAGGCTCTGAACCTGGTACGGCTGGCGCAGCGGCTCGCCGTGCGTTGGGTTAGTCCCAAGCTGACGTCCTTGCTTGCCGCCCGCCGTGCGTTGGCGCACGCGAAGCTGGGTGAAGGTCAGGAGTGCCGACGGGCCCTCACCCGTGCGGCTCGCCATTTGGACCGGGACACCAGCTCCGAACCGGCCTGGCTGGACTTTTACGACGGCGCCGAGCTCGCCGACGCGGCCGCTCTCTGTCATGTGAGCCTGGGCGACCACCGTTCGGCCCGTTCATTGTTCCGGGATGCGCTCGCCGTGCAACGCCCGTACTACGTACGTAACCGGGCCCTGTACTGCAGCGAGTTCGCCGGGTCGCTGCTCGCCGAAGGTGAGACCGAGGAAGCCTGCCACGTCGCTCTCGAGGCTGCAGATCATGTCGGAGAGGTCGCCTCAGGTCGGGTCAACCAGGGTCTCCGGCGCTTCGCGCGCGGCCTTGTGACGTCGGGCGGCAATACGCCGGAAGTGCAGGAGACCCTCGATCATCTCGTTGCGGCCGGTGTTCGGTGACGTGCCCGATCCCTCGACCCTGAGTCATTGGGACGGCCCGCAGGCCCGCAACCGATTCGACGAGATCGTCGACCTGTATGCCGAGGTCTATGCTGAGCCGCCCTACCACGAGGGCCCGGGCGAGGTCATCGGGTTCCGCGAGAGCTTCCTCAACCAGAGCAGATCCCGCGGGTTTGCGCTCGTCAGTGCCGAGGTCGACGCGCGCATGGTCGGGTTCGTCTTCGGATTCACCCTCCAGCCCGACACCAGCTGGTGGTCGGGCCTGCTCGGCACGCTACCCGATCGCGCATTCACGACAGAAAGCGGAGATCGCACAGTGGCGATCATCGAGTTGGTGATGCGAGCCCCGTGGCGTCGCCAAGGCGTCGGCGGAAGGATGTTCGATGCCTTTCTCGCGAAACGCCGCGAGGACCGGGCGACATTGCTGTGCCGGCCGGAGGCCTTCGCCGCGCAGGCGTTCTACGCGCGGCGTGGCTGGTGGCGTGTCGGGCGCGTGCGCCCGTTCGAAGGTGCTCCGGTCTACGACGTGATGATTCTCCGCCTCCGGTAGGCCACCCAGCGTGGCCTACCGGAGGCCGCCGTTGGACGTTCGCACCGCCTTGCCCGGCCAGGCGATTGCCGCCGCCTGGCCGGGCGACGTTCACGCACAGCTCACGTCAGCCGGTCGGGTGCTTCTGCTCGGTGGACCGCTGTGCCGCGTGCTCGGACACGGGCGCGGCTTCCTCCGAGAACTTGGTCTTGAGCAGGAAGATGATGACGGCAAGAGCGGCCAGCGTCGCGATGAGCCCCACGCCCATGTTTTTCGTGAAGCCCAGCGTGACGTACCCGATGGAGGAAGCGAGCGCACAGGCCAACCCATACGGCAGCTGTGTGTTGACATGGTCGACCAGATGAATACCGGACCCCACGGCAGAGAGGATCGTCGTGTCCGACAACGGAGACGTGTGATCGCCGAAGATAGATCCCGCAAGCACTGCGCCGAACACGGGTATCAGCAAGGAAACATCAACGGACGCCGCGATCTCGGCGCCGATCGGAAGCATCAAACCGAAGGTGCCGAATGTGCTCCCGATCGAGAATGACATCACTGCCGAAAGCAGAAAGAAGATGACCGGAAGCAGCGACCACGAGAGGGAGCCGTCAGCCAGCGTACCGAGGTACTCTCCGACCCCGAGCAGCCCGACAATTTCGGCTGTAATCCACGCGAGGAACAGCACGGCGGCTGCCGGCAGCATTGACGTGACGCCCGCGACGAACGCTGCCCCCGTTTGCTTCGCGGGGTTTCGTTTCAGCAGCATCTTGGCCAAGGCGACAGCACACGCAGCCAGTCCACCGATGGTGAGAGAAAGAATGACGTCGGTGTTCGTCAGGATCCGCATAACGGTTATCGTTCCGTCGGTGCCTGAGATCCCGATCCATACCGCGATGGCTACCGTGGCGCCGATCAGCGTCAACACCGGCGTGACAAGGTCGCCGACCTTTCCGTCGTCCCTCGTCGGCACCTGATCGTCAGTCTCGCCAGGCACGCGACCTTTCGAGGCATCGAACAGGATGCCTTCGTCCACCGCAAGCCTCTCATGCCTGCGCATCGGGCCAAAGTTGATCCCGAAATAGGCGACTGCAAACACCAGCAGCAGGGCGGTGATCGCGTAGTAGTTCGTTGGGATGGTCAGCAGATAGGCTTCATACCCCGAATATTCGGTGATCTCATTGGCGGCGAGGATGCTCGCCATTACTGACGCGATGAAGGCCGCCCACCCGGAAATGGGGGTCATGATGATGACCGGTGCGGCGGTCGAGTCCACGAGGTAAGAGAGCTTTGCTCTGGAGATGCGGTACTTGTCGAACAACGGCCTGCTCACGTTACCTACCACGAGGCTGCTGAACGCATCGTCAAAGAAGATGAGAAAGCCTAGGACGATCGTTGCGAGTTGGGCTTGGAACCGGTTCTTCACCTTCGTGCTCGCCCACTCAGAAAATGCTTGAGCCCCGCCTAGCATCCTGATGAAACACGTGAGCACTCCCAGCATCACGATGAACAGGAGGATGTACACCTCCTCGGTCACCCAGCCCTCTGCGATGATCAGGCCACCCGCGATCTCGAGAACCTGAGACGCGCTGTCGACGATGTTCCACTGATTGAACAGCAGGGCGCCCAGGGCGATCCCGATCCCTAATGACAGGAAGATCCTTTTCGTGGTGATGGCCAGGGCGATCGTGACGAGTGGCGGGACGAGAGACAGAAACGACGGTTCCATTGGTGGCCTCCTCGTGATACTTGACTTTCCTTACCCCGTTGGGTCCGCTTCCTGAGGATTTCGGCGTCAGCGCCAACGACGCCTCGTCCGCCGTTCTCTGCCACAGCCGACGACGGGGTCTGGTGGGTCGCCATGGGGGTGCGGCCAGGTTGGAAAGCGGAGAGTGGACTCGTCGAGTCCCACGAAGCCATCCCGGACAGCGCCATCCTGGATCTTATAGTTTATACGGGTGAATCCTGTCAAGGATCTGAGGCTGCCGGGAAGAGGTCATGTCCCGGCGGTCTCTCGTGGCGTACGCGT
The DNA here is from genome assembly GCA_050699195.1 of Streptomycetales bacterium. Classification (GTDB taxonomy): domain Bacteria; phylum Actinomycetota; class Actinomycetes; order JBOHCZ01; family JBOHCZ01; genus JBOHCZ01. The sequence goes on along the minus strand of JBOHCZ010000353.1, from coordinate 3,917 downwards.
GTGCCGGCGGTAGGCCGCCCACTTGTAGGCGTCCACAACGCTGATCGCGTACACGAACAGGCCCCCGGCGTACCGTCCGAGGAACGAGTGCCCGGGCGTCGTGAGGTGGTAGGTCACCGCGCCCAGCAACACGATGTAGAACACGAACACCAGACCGCGTACCGGTGTGCGGTTGACGACCTGCCCCACGCCGGGCAGCACGGCCGCGACGGCGAGCACGAGGAGCGGGTGCGGGATCACCGCGGCCCCCGGGCGGGCCCGGCCGCGAGAGCGTCCCCCAGACCGGCGAGGGTCTGGAGGGCGGGGGTGAGCTGCCGCGGCTCGATCACGACGGCGCCGAGGTCCGCGCGGCGGGTGACCCGGTAGTGTGCCTGGCTGCCCTCGGCCAGCGCTACGACGGCCCGCACACCGTGACGCGCGAGGTACAGCTCCTTGGTCGAAGGGTCGGAAAGGAACCCCTGGTGCGGCCGCAGCGCCGCCAGCGGCGGGGCGTGTGCGGGGTCGGGGCTCGCGATCCGGGCGTCTCGGGGGAACCCTTCCGGCGGGGGGACCTCGCGCAGAAAGCCGCTGTTCGGCGAGAAGAACTCCGTGCCGGCGGGCCGGAGCAGGACGTCGAGCGGCGAGTCGACGGCGAGCGGCCGGCGCAGCGTGACGAGCAGCCACAGCACCGGGAGCTTCCGCATCGCCAGGGTGTCGACGACCGGCTGCAGCCGCACCGGGTAGCCCAGGAAGGTGCCGGTGAGCGTCGGGAAGCCGAGCCCGTCCGGGTGCAGATGCACGTCGTCGAACAGCTGCGCCACCCGCTCGAACAGCCGTCCGCGCTCGCGGCGTACCCGCCTGATGTGCAGGAACACCCGCTCAGTACCCCCGGGGCCGCGGCAGCGGAGCGGTGAACTGCGCGCCCTTCCGCACGTAGGCGTACCGGCGGAGCACGAACCAGATCGAGGCCAGGAAGTAGAAGGCCAGGATCGACAGCAAAGCCGTGCCGTACCCCAGGAAGGTCGCGAAGAACACCAGGACCGAGAGCGCGGCCAGGGTGAGGGCGGGCAGCGGGTGGAAGGGCAGCACATAGCCGCGCGTGATCGACCCCATCGGCCACAGCCGCCGGAACCGGATGAAGCCCGGCCCCATGAAGCTGTACATCAGCAGTCCGGACAGGATCGAGAACGTGATCACGGTGGCGAGCAGCGTGGGCTCGTCGAGCAGCACCGGCAGGACGGCGAAGGCGATCGCGACCGGCGTCAGGAAGACGATCGAGCGGAACGGCGTGTGGTAGCGGGGGTGCACCGCGCCGAACCACGCCGGCAGGTACCGGTCGCGGCCCATCGAGAACCACGCCCGGGACGCGTCGTTGATGCAGCCGTTTGCCGAGGCGAGCGTGGCGCACAGCGTCCCGAGCAGCAGCAGCACCACGAGCAGGTCGCTGCCGGTGATCCGGGCGGCGTCGAAGAGCGGGGTGATCGCGGTCCCGAGGTACTGCCAGGGCAGCAGGCCCGCGCTGACGTACCAGGTCAGGGTGGCGGCGATGATCAGGGTGATGATGCCGGCCATGCTGCCGAGCGGGATGGCCCGCGACGGCGAGCGGCACTCCTCCGCCGCCTGCGCGGTGCCCTCGATGCCGAGGTAGTACCACATGCCGAACTGCAGCGCGGCGATGACCCCGATCCAGCCGTAGGGCAGGCCGTTCCCGACGGTTCCGGCGAGCCCGGCCAGGTGCAGCTGGGCGGTCGGGTCCCAGCCTTCCACGCCCGCGAACAGCGCGAGGATCGTCAGGAACGCGAACCCGGTGATCACGAAGTTCACGGAGAGTGTGGCGTAGACGCCCCGGTAGTTCAGCCAGGCCAGGAGCAGGATGGCCAGCGTCGCGAAGGGGTAGGGCGAGAGCGTCTCGGTGCTGCCCAGCAGGCCCGACATCGTGGTGAGCAGGTAGCTGAGCACGTTGGCGTTCGCGGCCTCGAGCATCGTGTAGGAGAGCGTGAGGTAGAGCCCGACGTTGAACGCCATGAGCGGGCCGATGGTGTGCTTGGCCTGGGCGTACTGCCCGCCGGCCGCGGGCATGGCCGACGTGATCTCGGAGTTGATCATCACGATCGAGGTGTAGAGCAGGCCGACCACCCACGCGGCGATGAGCGAGCCGTACATCCCGCCCTTCTCCACCGTGAAGTTCCAGCCCATGAACTCCCCGACCAGGACGATGCCGACGCCGAGCGCCCAGATGTGGATGGGCGAGAGCACCCTGCGCAGCGACAGCCGCTCGCCCGGCTCGTCCTCGGGTGCGTCGGTGGCCGGCGCGTCGTCGGTGTGGTCGTGCACGCCGCTCATGACGTCCCCGTCCCATCGCTGTCGCGCCCGGGCTGCAGGCCCGTGCCTGGCACGTCCAGGCGCTCGACGGGGTTGGTCAGGAAGTCCTCGTCGTGGTCGCGCGACACCCGGACGAGATCGACCAGCAGCCAGCCGGCGATGACCGCGCTGAGTGCCCAGGCGAGTAGCTCGACGACACCGACGACCGTCATGGGGATGCACCGCCCTTCGGTGGACCGAACTTCTCGTGGATGACCTCGCGGTACTCGCGGAAGGAGACCCGGTACACGAAGACGAGGTAGGCCACGATCACCGCCGCGGTCCCGAGCAGGGCCGCGACGTCGATCTCGTATTTCTGCGCCCCCGCCCGGTTGGCCTGGACCGAGGCGTTCACCGTCTCCAGGTCGACCGTCCCGGACTCGATCATCTTGTGGAACTGCTGCCGTTCTGCGGCGGTGATGGGGAGCTCGGAAAGCTGCCTGGTCGGGGCGGTCTCAGCCTGCGCGGCGGTGTCGTCGGCCTGGCGCTGGGTGATGAACGTGGTGAGGAAGAGGGTGGCGAAGATCAGGGCCAGGATGGTGGCCGCGTCGACGAGCTGTCCCCGCAGCCCCTGCTTGGGTGGCTCGTAGGGGGTCATGCTCACCGACCTCCCCGGGACCGCTCGCGGCGCAGCCGCCTGTGCCGCAGCCGGTCGAGGTTGACGATGTCCTCGCGGTAGATCGTGTCCTTGTCCGCCGCGTAGCGCCGGATGAGCGCAACCATGGACGCGGTGTTGAAGACCCCGAGCGCGAGCAGCGAGGCGGCGAGCGCCAAGGACACCCCCGCCGTCGGCGCGGCGGCACTCGACACGGCGAACACGAAGAGCAGTACGACCCACATGGCGACCGTGAAGATCACGGCGATCAGCCGGTCACGCTTGGCCAGCGTCTCGACTTGGGACTCGATGCCGGTGTTCATGAGGGCCTCCGCATCGCGGCTCGCCTGCTCCTGACGGTGCGCTCGTTCCGGGTTCGGTAATGGGTCTGAGGTCTGGACCACGGACCAATTGCCGGCCATGCCAGCACCTGGCGCACGACCGTGTCAAGGGCTGCCCGGTGTGGGGACGGCCGGCAGGGTGCGTCCCGAGGCGCCCTCGCTGCCGAAGACGATGACGCGCAGCTGTTCGCGAGTCCGCTCGACGTGCTCGCGCATCAGGTCGGCGGCGGCGACGGGGTCGGCGTCGCGGATCGCGTCGTAGATCGCCTGGTGGTCGCGGCGCGACTCCTCGATCGGCTCCTGGTACACCAGCAGGTCGTGCGGGCTGAACAGCTCGCCCCGCGCGGAGTGGATGGCGGTCTCGAGCCGGGGGCTGCGGGCCGCGCGGGCCACGCCGCCGTGGAATTGGGAGTCGGCGAGCCGGAACGTGGCCCGGCTGTCGGCGCTGCCGATCGCCCTGATGGCGCTGCGCAGCGCGGCGAGGTCGGAGCGGGTGCGGCGCCGGGACGCCAGCGCCGCGGCGTGCGCCTCCAGGGCGGTCCGGAAGTCGATGATGTCGTCGATCTCGCCGGTGTGCTCGCGCATCCGGGCCCGCCAGTCCTCGACCGGGCGGCGCAGCTCGGTGACGAACGTGCCGCCCC
>JBOHCZ010000352.1:0-12815 GCA_050699195.1 Streptomycetales bacterium | reverse complement strand
CCCGGCGCGCTGGCCGCCGTGCACATCGAGGCGCTCGATGACCTCGTCACGGCCTGGCACGGGCAGGGGCCTGTGGACCTGCCCGGCGGCGTACGGGCCGAACGGCGGTGTGGCAGGCTACGTGTCGGCCGCGTCGTCCGATGACGCATGGTCAGGGGAAACGAGCGCGGTAGCGCACGATGCCACTGACGATGCGTAGGCAACCCTCTGAGTGGGAAGATCCGGTGGACGAGAAGGACATGGGCACCGACCTCGAAGAGGTGCTCGTCACCGACGAACAGATCCGTACCAGGATCGCCGAGGTCGGGGCGCGCATCGACCAGGACTACGAGGGCCGTGACCTGCTGCTCGTCGGTGTCCTCAAGGGCGCGGTCATGCTCATGGCCGATCTCGCCAGGGCCCTGCATCTGCCCGTGACCATGGACTGGATGGCCGTCTCGTCGTACGGCTCGGGCACCAAGTCCTCCGGGGTGGTGCGCATACTGAAGGATCTCGACACCGACATCGCCGGCCGGCACGTGCTCGTCGTCGAGGACATCATCGACTCGGGTCTTACACTGTCGTGGCTGCTCACGAACCTGCGATCGCGCGACCCCGAGTCGGTGGAGGTCTTCACGCTGCTCCGCAAGCCGGACGCCGTGGAGGTCCCGGTCGAGGTCCGGTATGTCGGTTTCGACATCCCCAACGAGTTCGTCGTCGGGTACGGTCTGGACTACGCTGAACGGTTCCGGAATCTTCCGTTCGTCGGGCGCCTGGCCCCCCAGGCATACACGGGCTGACGGGAAGGCTCGCGATCTTGCCGGGGAACACGCGGCCAGCGGCGCGCGTTGGGTCGGGCAAGTGGCGGTTTCCCGGGCTCGGCTCCGTGTGAGAGCACTCTGCGGTGTACCGTCTAGGGTCTGGGCATCGACGTGCCGGGACACGCAAGTTCCCCGGTGGCCGCCGGCCGCGCGGGGACCAACGCTGGCAGGAGGGACGGGGCTTTACTCGCCCCGGATTGATGGACGTCAAGCGCTACTTTCGAGGCCCTGCACTGTGGATCGTGCTGGCCGTCCTCTCCGTGCTCATCTTCAGCCAGCTCGTCCAGTCGGCCGGTGGGTTCAAGGAGGTCGACACCTCGACGGCCATGCAGGCGATCAACGACGGGCGGGTCAAGTCCGGCAAGCTGATCGGCGGCGAGGAGCAGGCGATCGAGCTCACGCTCAAGGACGGCCGCCAGGTCCGCGCCAACTACGTCGAGGGGGACGGCGATCGCGTCTCGCAGCTGCTCGAGGAGCAGTCCGCGAAGGGCGCGCTGCCGCAGGGTTACGACGTCGAGATCCCGCAGCAGAACGTCTTCGTCACCATCCTGGTTACCCTGCTGCCCTTCATCCTGATCGTTCTGGTTTTCCTGTTCCTGATGAACCAGATGCAGGGCGGCGGCTCGCGGGTCATGAACTTCGGCAAGTCCCGCGCCAAGGTGGTGTCCAAGGACACCCCGAAGACGACCTTCCTCGACGTCGCGGGCGCCGACGAGGCGGTCGAGGAGCTTCGCGAGATCAAGGACTTCCTGGAGAACCCCGCCAAGTTCCAGGCCATCGGGGCCAAGATCCCTAAGGGTGTGCTGCTTTACGGCCCGCCCGGCACCGGTAAGACGCTGCTCGCCCGGGCCGTGGCGGGCGAGGCCGGCGTGCCGTTCTACTCCATCTCCGGGTCCGACTTCGTGGAGATGTTCGTCGGTGTCGGCGCCAGCCGCGTACGCGACCTGTTCGAGCAGGCCAAGAACAATGCGCCGGCCATCGTGTTCATGGACGAGATCGACGCCGTCGGGCGGCACCGCGGGGCCGGCCTGGGCGGGGGCCACGACGAGCGCGAGCAGACCCTCAACCAGCTCCTCGTCGAGATGGACGGCTTCGACATCAAGGGCGGCGTGATCCTCATCGCGGCGACCAACCGCCCCGACATCCTCGACCCCGCTCTGCTGCGGCCGGGCCGTTTCGACCGCCAGATCTCCGTCGAGCGCCCCGACCTGGAGGGCCGGGTCAAGATCCTGAACGTGCACGCGCGCGGCAAGCCGATGGCCGACGACGTCGACCTGCGGGCGGTGGCCCGCCGGACGCCCGGGTTCACCGGAGCCGACCTCGCGAACGTGCTCAACGAGGCCGCGCTGCTCGCGGCCCGCTCCGACCAGAAGCTGGTCGACAACAAGGCTCTCGACGAGGCCATCGACCGCGTGGTCGCCGGGCCGCAGAAGCGCACCCGGGTGATGAGCGAGAAGGAGAAAAAGCTCACGGCCTACCACGAGGGCGGTCACGCGCTCGTCGCCCACGCGCTGCCCAACACCGACCCGGTGCACAAGATCACGATCCTGCCTCGCGGCCGGGCGCTCGGCTACACGATGGTGCTTCCCGACGAGGACAAGTACGCCACCACGCGCAACGAGATGCTCGACCAGCTCGCCTACATGCTGGGCGGGCGCGCCGCCGAGGAGCTCGTCTTCCACGACCCGACGACCGGTGCCGCCAACGACATCGAGAAGGCCACCCAGGTGGCCCGTGCGATGGTCACCCAGTTCGGCATGACCGAGCGGCTCGGCGCGATCAAGTTCGGCTCCGACCACGGCGAGGTCTTCCTCGGCCGCGAGATGGGCCACCAGCGTGACTACTCCGAGGAGGTCGCGGCCATCGTCGACGAGGAGGTCAAGAAGCTCATCGAGACCGCCCACGACGAGGCCTGGGAGGTCCTCATCGAGAACCGAGAGATCCTCGACAACCTCGTACTCGCCCTCCTCGAGAAGGAGACGCTCGACAAGAACGAGGTCGCCCAGATCTTCGAGGCGGTCACCAAGCGGCCCGGCCGCCCGGCGTGGACCGGGTCCACCCGGCGGCGCCCGTCCGGCGGGCCCGTGATGACGCCCGCGGAGATCGCGGCGGCCAACGGTGCCGCGGGGCCCAACGGCAGCGGTCCCGAGGGGCAGGCGACTTCCGAGCAGGGTGCGTCCGAGCAGGCGACTTCCGAGCAGGGTGCGTCCGAGAAGGCTGCCTCCGAGCGGGCAGCCTCCGAGCGGGCAGCCTCCGAGCGGGCAGCGCCCGAGACGATGGAGATCCGCGACAGGAAGCCCGCCGACCCGCCCGAGGCGTGAGCCGTGGTCGATCCGATAAGCCTGCCAGGTTCCCGACGCGTACCCCCGAAGGCCTGCGGCAAGGCGCGCCGCCCGTTCGACCACGAGCGGGCCGAGCGCGCCATCCGCGAGCTGCTGCTGGCGATCGGCGAGGACCCCGAGCGTGAGGGCCTGCGTGACACCCCGACCAGGGTCGCGCGGGCGTACCGCGAGATGTTCTCGGGACTCTGGCAGGACCCTGAGGACGTCCTGACGACGACCTTCGACCTGGGTCACGATGAGATGATCCTGGTCAAGGACATCGAGCTGTTCAGCACCTGCGAGCACCACCTCGTGCCGTTCCACGGGTCGGCGCACATCGGGTACATCCCGTCGCTGGAAGGCCGCATCACCGGGCTTTCCAAGCTGGCGCGGCTCGTCGAGGTCTACGCGCGGCGGCCGCAGGTGCAGGAGCGGCTCACCACCCAGGTCGCCGACGCCCTGGAGAGCATCCTCGAGCCGCGAGGCGTGCTCGTCGTCATCGAGGCCGAGCACCTGTGCATGTCGATGCGGGGCATCCGCAAGCCCGGGGCCAAGACGGTGACCTCGGCCGTCCGGGGCCACATGCGCAACCCGGCGACCCGAGCCGAGGCGATGAGCCTGATCCTCGGAGAGTAGGACGCCACGGCACTGCTGGGCTGTGGGCCAGCTCCCGGACATAGGGTGGCGGACATGGCGGTGACGGCTGGCTCGGCTCCTCCCCCGGTGCGGGGGCTGCCGGGGCTGGACCGCTGCCGCGTCATGGGGGTGGTCAACGTCACACCGGACTCCTTCTCCGACGGCGGGCTCTTTTTCGACGCCCAGGCTGCGATCGCGTACGGCCTCGATCTCGCGGACCGGGGCAGCGACATGGTGGACGTCGGCGGCGAGTCCACACGGCCGGGCGCCGAGCGGGTCCCCCTCGACGAGGAGCTGCGCCGGGTGCTCCCGGTCGTCCGCGGGCTGGCGGCATCCGGTGTGTTCGTGAGCGTCGACACCATGCGTGCACGCGTGGCCGAAGCTGCCCTGGAGGCTGGCGCCGCGATGGTCAACGATGTGAGCGGCGGCATCGCAGACCCCACGATGGCGCCGCTCGTGGCGCAGGCGGGGGTGCCCTACGTGGTGATGCACTGGCGTGGCCACAGCCGCGACATGCAACGCCGGACGCGCTATGCCGATGTGGTCGCCGATGTGGCGGCTGAGCTGCGGCAGCGACTCGACGCGGCCGTAGAGGCCGGGGTGGCGCCCGACCAGATCGTGCTCGACCCCGGGCTCGGCTTCGCCAAGACCTTCCAGCACAACTGGGCGCTGCTGGCGCATCTCGACGTGCTGCAGCGGCTGGGGCGCCCGCTGCTCGTAGGCGCCTCCCGTAAGGGCTTCCTCCAGCGGCTGCTCGCCGACGACTCCGGGCGGCCCCGCCCGGCGCCGGGGTGCGACGACGCGACCGCGGCGATGTCCGCGATGGCGGCGGCTGCCGGCGTGTGGTGTGTCCGCGTGCACGAGGTGCGCTCGACGCTGGACGCGGTGAAGGTGGCAGCCGCCGTCGGAGCCGCCCGGTGATCTCCGACGTCGAGGCGGTGGTGGACGCCAACGCCGACCTGTACGCCGCCGTGGAGACCGCGGACCTCGACCGGATGGGGCGTATCTGGGCGGACGGCCCGTACGCGGAGAGCGTCACCTGCGTGCACCCGGGATGGCCGCCGCTGCGGGGGCGCGACGAGGTGATGCGGTCGTGGGCGGTGATCATGGCGAACACCCCGTACATCCAGTTCTTTCTCACCGATGTGCAGGTGGAACTGGCTGGTGACGTCGCGGTCCTCACATGCGCCGAGAACATTCTCACATCGCTCGGGGAGAACGACGACGACGACGCGGACGTGGACGCCTCCTCCGCGCTCGCCGGGGGGCGTATCGTCGCGACGAACATCTTCCGCCGCACGTCCGAGGGGTGGCGGCTGTGGCTCCACCACGGCTCCCCGGTGCTCAACGCGGCGGATTCGGAGTAGTCTCCCGGGGCCCGGCACCCCCCGGTAGGACGGGCACCGGGGTCGGCGACACACGAAGGGCGCTCGGTAGATTCGGAGACGTCCCCTAGCGAGGAGGGAAGGTCGGATGACTGACCGTGTCACCCTGCGGGGACTGCGTGGCCGTGGCCGGCACGGCGTGCTCGAGCACGAGCGGGAGGACGGGCAGACGTTCGTCGTCGACGTTGCTCTTGGGCTCGACACCCGCAAGGCGGCGGCCACCGACGACCTCGCGGACACGGTCGACTACGGCGAGTTGGCGACCCGCGTCATCGGTGTCGTCGAGGGGGAGCCGGTCAATCTTGTCGAGACGTTGGCGGAGCGCATCGCCGACGCTTGCCTTGCCCAGCCCCCTGTCGAGGAGGTCGAGATCACGGTGCACAAGCCGGACGCCCCCGTTGCCGTTCCGTTCGACGACGTGACAGTGACGATCTCCCGGAGGCGCATGTGACGGGCGAGGTCACGCAGACGACCGGGCTCTGGCAGGGCCCGCGGAGCACCGTCATCTCTCTCGGCAGCAACCTCGGGAACCGCCTGGAGACCCTGCAGAGCGCCGTCGATGCGCTGGCTGACACCCCCGGCGTGCAGGTCACGGCGGTCTCTCCGGTGTACGAGACCGAGCCGGTCGGCGGCCCCGAGCAGCCCGAATACTTCAACGCGATCGTCATCGTGGAGAGCACGATCTCCGTACGGCTGCTGCTCGAGCGAGGTCACGCGATCGAGGACGCGTTCCGGCGGCCGCGGACCGAGCGGTGGGGGCCGCGGACCATCGACGTCGACGTCATCACCTACGGCGACGAGACCAGCGAGGACCCGACCCTGACCCTGCCGCACCCGCGGGCCCACGAGCGGGCCTTCGTGCTGCAGCCCTGGCACGACGTGGACCCCGAGGCCGTGCTCCCCGGGTACGGTCCGGTCGCAGGGTTGCTGCAGAGCCTGGGTGGCGTGCTGCGTCGCCGGGACGACCTGGAGTTGAGGCTTCCCGAGTGACCCCTACCAGGCCGCGGGCTCTCGTACTGGTCACGGTTGTCACCGCGGCCGTGGTCTTCGGGGTGCTGCGGGCCTGGGACGTGTTCCTCCCGCTGCCGGGCGTGCCCAGCTCGGCGCCGGTCACCCTGCTGCTGCTCGCGGTGGTGGTGGTCGCGGTCGCGCTGTCTCTGCGCACCCGGCTGCGGCAGCAGCGCGAGCGCACGCCCGAGGCGAAGCCGGTCAACCCGCTCGCGGCCGCTCGCGCCGTCGTCCTCGGGAAGTCCAGCTCGCTCGTGGGCGCGATCGTCGCCGGTGCCTACGTCGGGTACGCGGGCTACCTGCTGCCCGATATCGAGCTCGGCCCCTACCGGGCGCGCGCGATCATGTGCGGCTTCGGCGTTGCCACCGCTGTGCTGCTGCTGCTCGCCGGGCTGTTCCTGGAACGCGTCTGCCGGGTGCCGCCGTCAGACCGGGAGGGGAACGGTGCCGCGGAGGACGAGGACGCCGAGGACGGGTCCTGGCGGCAGCCCCACGACTGAACGACCGGTTTCAGCGCAGCGGCCAGGTCAACGGCCCCACAGCGGTGTCGAGCCCGATGAGCTGCTCGGTTGGCGTCACACTGACCCGGAACGCCTGAACGTCGGGCGCGCCGCAACCCCGCCAGGCCGACACCGCGCGCTCGACCCGGTCCCAGAGCCGTTCCGGTCCCCCCTGCCTCGCCAGCACGACGCCGTCCGGGCCCTTCCGCAGCACGGCGAATGCGCCGGACCGGGCGTCGACCAGGTAGTCGGCAACGGGCTCCCCGTAAACGCCCATCCGGGCGTGTTCCGCCCACGGTGCGGCGCATTGCACCACCCACCGGCTGCTCGCGTCGTCGAAGACGTCCGGACCCACCGTTGACTCACGTTCCGCGCCCTCGTCCGGGGCGGGGATGTGCATGTTGCCTGGTGGCGCCTGCGACCGTGCGATCATGAAGGAGACATCGCTGGTCAGGAACGAGCCCTCGGCGGTGCCGTCTGGCCGCACCGTGAGCTGGACGAGCCCGAAGGCGAAGAGCCACCCGGTGACCGTCACGAGGATCCGTCCCCCGGGACGCACCTGCTCCAACCACGCGGAGGGGATGCGCCGGACCGAACAGGTGGCGACCAGCCGGTCGTAGGGGGCGCCCTCGGGGTACCCGGCCAGCCCGTCCGCCACCGCGAGCGTCGGTCGCTGACCTGGTCTTGTGCAGCGCACGCCGGGCCTGGGTAGCGACCGAAGGGTCGACCTCGACCGAGGTCACCCGATCCTGGCCCAGGCGGTGGCACAGCAGGGCGGTGGAGTAGCCGGTGCCGGTTCCGATCTCCAGCACGCGCATGCCGTCCTGGACGTCGAGGTCCTCCAGCATCCGGACGACCAGCCCCGGCAGTGTCGAGGATGACGTGGGCACGCCGGAGACCGGACCGCTCGCGTCGACGGCGCGGGTGTGGTGGTCGAGCTGGGTCACCATGTCTGGTCGGAGTAGACCAGACGCAACCAGGACCGACCGCTCACGTGATCGGGCGATACCGGCTCCCAGCGGGACTGCTCGTCGGCGTCGAGGGGCTGAAAGAAGCCATCCCGCAGGAACTCGTCCCGCGGCACAGCCTCGACAGCCGCGCGCCATTCCGGCGAGCGAAGGTCCCCACGACGCTCCAGCTCCTTGGTCAGCTGCCTTCGCAACGCCGTGGCCAGATCGGAGTTCCGTTCTGTCACGTACTCCCCCTCTGCAGGAGATCGGCGATCGCCCCGGTGATCGGCAGCCCGGTCTGGTCCGCCAGCCAAGCCCACTGCCCGGAGGGACTGCACTCCAGGAAGGTCCAGGAACCGCCTCGGCCCATGGTGAAGTCGAAGGCACCGAAGGCGAGTCCGAACCGTCCACAGAGGCATGGCGACTCGCCCCGTCGTGGTGCGCCGTAGGTCGCGGTTGGGGAGACGTTCAATCCGTAGCTCGGTCACACAACCAAGCTAAGAAGCAACGCACAGTGCTCGGCAGGTGACAATGATGGACACGAAAAGACACGACCCGGTGTCCCCCAGTGTCCTCACGATGCGAAGGTAGCGCGCCGATGACCGACCAGCGCCCGCCGTGGGCTGCGCGTATCCGCGCCGAGCGGAAAGCTCGTAGCTGGCCGGCCGTGGAGATGACGCGTCGGCTACGCGACGCCGCCGACGACAGGACCCGCGCCGAGCTCCCTACTTTGACATCCCTTGTGAGCTACGTACGCCGCTGGGAGCGCGGCGCGACAGGAATCTCAGAGCGGCACCGCCTGCTCTACGCCGCCGCGTTCGAGATGGACGAAGGGGAGCTGTTCGGTACCGCGTACGGGCCCGTGCCGCGCAACGGCGGACCAATCACGCCCGATGAGGAGGAGCGGCTTGTCGCTGCCGCGAGGGCGCCGTCCCGGCTCGATGCGCGGGCGGTGGACTCGCTGGCCACGGTTCTGGCCGAGCAGCGTCTCCTGGAGGACCACATCGGGTCGGAGCCGCTCGTCGAGCCGGTGCGGGCGCAGCTCGCCACCCTGGAGAGGCTGGTGACCGACGCGCGCGGCCCGGTGCGCTCCCGGGTGTTGGACGTGGCCGCGCAGTGGGCACAGTTCGCCGGCTGGCTGCACACCACCACCGGGCGCCTGGCCGAGGCGTACCCGATGTACGACCGGGCGTTGGAATGGACCACCGAGGCGGATGACCCCAACATGATCGCTACGGCGCTGAGCATGAAGGGTCATGCCGCCTGGGTGGCCGGCAAGGCCGGTCCCGTCGTCGGGCTCTCTCAGGCCGCGCAGCGGTCCAGCGCGGCGAGTCCGGGCGTACGGGCTCTCGCTGCCCAGCAGGAGGCGCGCGGCTACGCCATGATGGGCGAGGGCGACAGCACGGACCGGAAGCTGGACGCAGCGACCACTCTCATCCTGCTGGCGGCCGAGCACCGCGAGGACGAACCCGCCTGGGTGTATTTCTTCAACCCCGATTTCCTGGGAATGCAGCGCCACTCGCCTACCTGCTCCTGGGCCGGAACGCCGAGGCCGTCGAGCTGCTGTCGGCTGGGCTCGCCGCGCTTCCAGCCGACGTGCGCCGCTCCGAATGGGTCGCCTGGTACCTCTGTCAACTCGCCGAGGCGCATGGAGCTGCGGGAGAGACCGACCAGGCGCTCGTGGTCGCGATGGATGCTGCGAGCATCGCGCACGACACCGGGTCGATCCAACTGCGGCGCCAACTCCGTGGCCTGCACGCCACGTTGGGCAGGGAGTGGCCGACCCATCCGGCCGTAGCCGATCTGCGCGAGTCGGTACGTTGACGTGTCCTCGGCGGGCATCGTGGCGCGGACCGGGTACGTCCTGCTCGACTTCGACGGGCCGGTGTGCGCGATGTTCGCTGGCGTGCCGGCCCGCGAGGTCGCCGACCGGCTCCGAGGCATCCTGGCTGGCCAGATCACGCTGCCCAGCGAGATCGTCGAGGCCATCGACCCCTTCCAGGTGCTGCGCTTCGCGGCCACCAGCACTGGTGACCATGCCCTCCAGGTCGACGCGGCGCTGCGCGCGCAGGAACTCGTCGCCGCGGCGTCGGCCCTACCCACGCCGCACGTGGACGAGGTGCTCCTCGCCTGCCGGAGCACCGGGCGCCCCGTCGCTGTCGTGAGTAACAACTCCACCGCGGCTATCGAACGATGCCTCACGCGGTTCGGGGTTCGCGAGCACCTCGCCGCCGTGGTCGGCCGTGAGCACGCGGACGTCTCGCTCCTGAAACCGCATCCGCATCTGCTCCGCCAGGCCGTGAGCAGGATCGAAGCCCCCCTGGAGGCATGCGTGCTCGTCGGCGACTCGGTCGGCGACGTCGAGGCGGCTCACGCCCTGGGCATCCCGGTCGTCGGCTACGCCAACAAGTCAGGAAAGCAGGCCCGGCTCGTCGCAGCAGGAGCCGACGCGGTCATCACGTCGATGGCCGAACTCGTCGACCCGCTGTACGGATCCCGCGCACCGCAGAAGTCCCGCGGGAAGTAGCGCGGCACGGCAGCTACTTGTCGATGTCGCCGACCACGAAGAACATCGAGCCGAGGATGGCGATCATGTCGGCGACCAGGGTGCCGGGCAGCAGCTCGGTCAGCACCTGGATGTTGTTGTACGACGCGGAGCGCAGCTTCATCCGCCACGGCGTCTTGTCGCCCCGGGACACCAGGTAGTAGCCGTTGATCCCGAGCGGGTTCTCTGTCCAGGCGTAGGTGTGCCCCTCGGGCGCCTTGAGGATCTTGGGCAGGCGCTGGTTGATCGGCCCGGGCGGCAGCTCTGCCAGCCGGTCCAGGCAGGCGTCCGCGAGGTCGAGCGACACGTGTACCTGGTCGAGCAGGCACTCGAACCGGGCCAGGCAGTCACCGTCGACACGGGTCACCACGCGCAGCCGCTCGCCCAGCTCGCCGTAGGCCAGGTACGGCTCGTCACGCCGCAGGTCGAAGTCCACACCCGACGCACGGGCCACCGGGCCGCTCACGCCGTAGGAGTGGATCAGCTCGCGTGAGAGCACCCCCACGCCGGAGGTACGGGCCCGGAAGATCTCGTTGCCGTGGATGATGCCGGCGATGTCGGGCATCCGGGAGCGCACCGCGGCAACGGCCCCGCGGGCGCGGCCCAGCCAGCCGGCCGGCAGGTCCTCCTTGAGACCGCCCACCCGGTTGAACATGAAGTGCATGCGCCCGCCGGAGATCTCCTCCATCACGTGCTGGATCTCCTCGCGCTCCCGGAACGCGTAGAAGACCGGGGTGATCGCGCCCAGCTCGAGCGGGTACGAGCCGAGGAACATCAGGTGGTTGAGTACCCTGTTCAGCTCGGCCAGCAGCGTGCGGGCCCAGACGGCGCGCTCCGGCACCTCCATGCCGAGCATCCGTTCGACGGCCAGCACAACGCCGAGTTCGTTCGCGAACGCCGAGAGCCAGTCGTGGCGGTTGGCGAGCACGATGATCTGCCGGTAGTCGCGGACCTCGAAGAGCTTCTCCGCACCGCGGTGCATGTAGCCGACGACCGGCTCGGCGGCGACGATGCGCTCACCGTCCAGGGTGAGCCGGAGCCGCAGGACGCCGTGGGTCGAGGGGTCCTGCGGGCCGATGTTGAGCACCATGTCCTCGGTGGCGAGCTCACGCGCCCCGATCCCGACGCCCACCGTGCGCTCGGTCATGCTCCGAGTCTCCCACGCAGGCCGGCGAGCGCCTTCACGCCGGGGGTGATCGCATTAGCCTTGCGGCGTGGACCAGATGCAGAACCCCTCCGAGGATCCCCAGGGCCGCGCGGTGGCGGCCGCCCTGACGTTGCCGCCCGAGAGCTCGCGGGGCGTCTCGGCGCAGCTGCGGGTGCTCCGCCGGGCGGTACTCGCCGGCACACTGGCGCCGGCCACCGTCGGGCTCGCGGCGGTGCTCGGCGGGGTCGCCGGCTGGTGGGTGGGCGTCCTCGCCGTCGTCGTGGCCCTCCCCGTCGGGGTGGGCTCCTGGCGGCTGATCGATCGGAACTTCCGTTCGTGGCGGTACGCCGAGCGGGCTGACGACCTGCTCGTCGCACACGGCGTCGTGTTCCGCCAGCTCGTCGTCGTGCCGTACGGGCGGATGCAGTTCGTCGACGTCTCGGCGGGCCCGCTGGAACGGCGGTTCGGCATCGCGACGGTCCAGCTGCACACCGCGTCCGCCGCGACCGACGCGCGGATCCCCGGCCTGCCGCCGGGGGAGGCGGCGCGGCTCCGGGACCGGCTCGCGGAGCTGGGCGAGGCACGATCGGCCGGCCTGTGAGCCAGCCAGCGGGGGATGCCGTGGGGGATGCAGCGGCCGCCGCTTCCCGGAGGCTGCATCCGCTGACGCCCTTCGCCCGCGGGTGGAAGATCATCGCGGTCGCGATCGCGTTCGCCGGGCAGGAGGCGGCCTTCGACCTCGATGCGACCAGGTTCCTGGCGGGCCTCGCGATCATCGTGCCGGTAGCGGCCCTCTACGGCGTCCTTTCCTGGTGGTTCACGCGATACGTGATCGACGGCGGTGATCTCCGGCTCGAGACGGGCGTGGTGTTCCGCCGCACCCGGCACGTACGGCTGGAGCGGTTGCAGACGGTCGATGTCGTACGGCCGCTCGCCGCGCGTTTCCTCGGGCTCGCCGAGCTTCGCCTGGAGGTCGCGGGCGGGACCTCGTCGGAAGCCCCGCTCGCCTACCTCGCCGAGCCCGACGCACGCCGGCTGCGTGCTGAACTGCTGGCCCGTGCGGCCGGCGTGGCGCCGGAGGCCGAGGAGGCGCCGGAGCGCGTCCTGGTGAGGGTGCCGACGAGCGCCCTTGCCAAGTCCATCGCGCTGTCCGCGGGCACGGTCGTCGCGGTGCTCTTCGGGGTGCTGCTCGTCGTGATCGCCGTCGTGCTTCGCCAGCCGGCCGTGGTATTCCCCCTGCTCCCGACGGTGCTCGGCGTCGCGGCCGCGGTGTCCCGGAGCTTCACGTCGAACTTCGACTTCACCGTCGCGGAGTCGCCGGACGGTCTCAGGCTGCGGCACGGACTCCTCGAGCAGCGGAGTCAGACGCTGCCGCCCGGCCGGATCCAGGCCGTCAGGCTGGTCGAGCCGCCGCTGTGGCGGCTGCTCGACCAGCGGCGCGGCTGGGTCAAGGTCGAGGTCAACGTCGCGGGGTACGGCGGGCAGGGCCTCGAGGAGGGGCAGCGGGCCTCGGTGCTGCTGCC
>JBOHCZ010000351.1:0-33500 GCA_050699195.1 Streptomycetales bacterium | reverse complement strand
GGCCAGCGCCGAAACCCTGGCCCCTCTCGCCGGGCGTGCGGCCTCTTCGGGCCGGTCCCGGCGGGGGCCGGTCCCGGCGCGCCGGGCAACCCCGCAGGCATCCCCCTTGCCGAAGCAGAACGGTTGGGTCACCAGCGCGTGCCTGCTCGCGTCCGGGCCGCTCGCAGGCTTTACCCACCTGCCTCGCGCCGGGGCCCGAAACGATGCCCCCAGGCTCGGGCCAACCTTCGTGAAGATCAGGCACTCAGCCGGGGCCAAAGAAGGTGACCACACCTAGCTAAGGGGGGGCATCGCTCCCGGCCCGATCCAGGGCACCGGGCGAAACCCTCCAAGCGGCCCTCACCATAGAGAGACTCGCCGGGACCGCGCGCGGCCGGTGACAGCAGGGCTGAGACTCAACCAGGCGCCGGCCACATTACCTACGCAGGAATTCAACGATCAGCGCACTAGCGATCACAGCCACCGTCGTCTCCACCGCGCGAACCCACCGGGCACGCGGAGCATCTCGGTCCTCAATGAGCCCTAAGAACTGGGCGATCGTCCGGAGCCGGGCACCCCACTTCGGCATGGGTTCATATAACCAGGTCCACCCAAGCCCCACGGGGCGGCTGGGCGTGCCCGCCGCGTGCCCGAACGAGGAGTCCGCAGCGGTCAATCACGGGCACTCACGGGAGGAGTCTGGAGGAACGTGCAGGTAGATGCGTTGCCTGGTCGCGGGCGATCACCACGAGTCAGCTTCCCAAGCTGGCTCCGCAGGTCGTGTAGCAGCCGGTGTAGCAACAGATCCGAACGACGACGGACCCTATTACGGGCCGGCCTGGAGGAATGCGGGGTGAGCTATGTGCTGACCGTGGCCAAAAAGCACCCCGTCGCCACCGCGGCCGGTGCCCGGCGCGCGGACGCGCTCGCCGCCAGGCTGCCGCCCCGGGCCTGGCGGCGGCTCTCCGCCGGGTCCGGCGCCAAAGGCCACCAGCTGCTACGACTGGGCCTGGATCACCATCGATCCCGGCCTGCCCGGGCACCAGTGGCTGCTGGTCCGCCGCCACCGGCGCACCCGCGAGCTCGCCTACCACCGCTGCTACTCACCCCGCCACGTCCCCCCCGCCGCCCTCGTGCAAGCCGCCGGGCGCCGCTGGGCAGTCGAGGAGGACTTCCAGGCCAGCAAAGGCCTGGCGGGCCTGGACGAACACCAGGTCCGCACCCGAACCTCCTGGTACAGATGGGTCACCCTGGCCATGCTCGCGCTGGCATTCCTCACCATCGCCGCAACAACTGAGCACACCCAACCACCACCAGCCGGGATGATCCCGCTGACCCGCAACGAGATCGCCCCACCGCTGCTGGCCAACATCGCCCTGTCGGCGCTCGACGAGCACCTGCACGGGCCGTGGAAGCCGGGCGGGACGATGTCCACCGAAGGCAAACGCGTCTACCCCCGCCGCAAAGGGTCGCCGACGTGGCGGCTCGTCCGCTACGCCGACGACTTCGTCGTCCTCGTCCACGGGACCGAGCACGACACGCAGGCGCTGCGCGAGGACATCGCCGAAGTGCTCGCTCCCCTGAGGCTGCGCCTATCCGAGGCGAAGACCCAGGTGGTGGACATGGCCGATGGGTTCGACTTCCTAGGGTTCCGCATCCAGTGGCGCCGCAAGCGAGGCGACTTAGGCCTGCCACGTGGCCACGCTGTTGGCATACCGGCTACATCCAAGCCCGAGGGGACATCGTCGAGGCGCGGGACGCGCTGCTCGCGCCGATCCCCGACGCAGTCGCCGAGCTACTCGACTCCTTGTGGTGCGCGATCCGCCACGACGTCGACTCCGACGAGCTCGCCGTCCTGGTCGACCTCCCAGACGCGTGCCTCGCGTTGACGCTGAAGGCTCGCCGGACAAGCACACCCAGCGCGTAGGGTTCCGTCACTACTGAACACGGTTGCGTGACAACCCGAGCTCGGCTTGGAGGTCCTCAAGGCTGACGGTCAGTGCTCACGCTCGTGAATGGACAGGCGGTCCTTGAGATCGTCGATCTCCTCGAGCAGCGCGTCGTGGCGCTCCGCGGAGGTGACCACCGCAGCAGGCCGGCCGTGACGCATCAGCAGCACGTCCTGTTCGCTGGAGGTCTTCACCAGCTCGGATAGCCGGCCCTTCGCTGATCGGTACGAACACAGTCATCGGTAAGTCTTCGTCCGAAACTCTGGTCCTAAGTCGACACCACAGATTGCCTGTGCGGGACCTACCGCTCGGACACGAAACTCCCGAGGTTGGCCACGGTGTAGATCAGTCCCTCGGCCCGCAGACCCGCGATCACCTTGCGAGCGGTGCCGCGCGCGATCCCGAACTCGGCCACCAGTTGCTTCTCGCTGGGTATCGGGCGGCGGGGGGCATACGTGCCGTCCGCGATGCGCTCGGCGATGACGTCGGCGACCTGCTGCCAGACGGGCCGGTCGGGGCTGAACTCGATCACACCCACGAGGGTAGGCACGTTTGGGCAACCCCTGATGAGCGGAAGTACGTACGGGTACCCATGGACACCCATAGATCACTTCCGTACGATCGAACGATGCGCCCGCCAACCCACCCCCTCGTTCGTGCCCGCGAAGCGATCGCCGAGGCGGCGGTCGACTTCTCGCCGTTCAGCCTGGCCGAGGCAGACTTCGCGGCCTGCTTGCTCGACTCGCTGTGGTGCGCCGCGCTTCGCCACGACGTCGACCCCGACGAGCTCGCGGTCTACACAGATCTGGGGGCGCTGTGCCTGCACGTCGCGTCCGCGCGACGTACGGTCAGGTAGTACGGGTCGCCCAGGTCTTGGGCGCGTCCTCCCACGCCACGGACTCCTTGACGAACAGCGCGTACCACGCGACGAACCCGAAGGCCAGCAGGGCGCCGAAGACGAAGGGAATCCGCCAGCCCCACTGCACGTACGGCGAGTGCAGCCCCCCTGCGGGCACCACCTGCAGGAGCCCGAAGGTGATCAGCGCGATCGAGCAGTAGGCCAGCGGGTAGCCGGTCATGATGAACGCGCCGTAGAGGCCGCGCTTGTGCTTGGGGCTGTACTCCAGCGCGAGTGGGCTGGCGGCGGTGTACTCACCGCCGAGGAAGATGCCGTCGATGAACCGCAGCGCGATCAGCAGCCAGACCGCGGCCAGGCCGAATGACTCGTAACCCGGCAGCGCCGCGATCGCCAAGGTAACGGTGCCGAAGCCGGTCACGGCGGTGATCGCGGTCCGCCGGCGGCCGATCTTGTCGCCGAGGTGGCCGAAGATCACGGCACCGACCGGGCGGCCGAGGAGGGCAGCGGCGAAGATCATCGCTGCGATGAGCGCGGCGGTGCCCGCCGACGCGTCCGTGGCCTGGAAGTACGCGGCAGCGGGCGCCAGGGCGATGATCGGCAGGTAGATGTCGAACATGTCGACGTAGAAGCCCATCCATGCACCAAGCAACGCCCTGCGCCCTTCGGGAGGCATGGTCTCGCTTGCTGATGCCGCCGCCGGTGCCGGTGTTGTCGTCATGGACTTTCCGGGCCATGACCCGGTCGTGTTCGACCGCTACCCCTCGGCGCCGCAGGAGTGCGGCGGCTCCGTGGTCACCATCGCCTGACCGTCATCCGCGGACCCGCTCCACGACCCGGGCGGTCACGCCACGGGTGCCGCAGGACGGCCGGCCGTACGCGTCGAGCGTGATCGCACCGTCGGCGTACGCGGACTCGACGGCCGTCCGGACGGCACGTGCTCCCGAGTGCTCCCCGAGGTGGTCGAGCATCATCGCGGCGGAGAGGATCTGCGAGGTGGGGTTCGCGCGGTCCTGCCCGGCGATGGTCGGCGCGCTGCCGTGCAACGGCTCGAAGTACGCGTGGGCGTCGCCGACGTTGGCCGACCCGCACAGTCCGACGCCGCCGACCGTGCCGGCGCCGAGGTCGCTGAGGATGTCGCCCAGGAAGTTCTCGGTGACGACGACGTCGAACCTGTCCGGCTCGACGACGAGGGCCTGTGCGGCCGCGTCGGCGTAAAGGTGGTCGGCCTCGATGTCGGGGTAGTCCGCCGCGACCTCGTCGAAAACGGCACGGAAGAGGGCGAAGCTGCGCAGCACGTTGCTCTTGTCGACGCAGGTGACCCTGCGGACGCCGTCGCGCGGCGCGCCAGAACGGCCGCGCGCGAGCCCGAAGGCGCGGTGCGCGACGCGTTCCACTCCCGTCCTGGTCACGAGGAGCGAGTCGCTGGCCGCGAAGGCCGTACGGGCTCCGCCCTGCCGTGACGCGTAGAGGCCCTCGGTGTTCTCCCGCACGATGACGTAGTCGACCGAGCCGGGGGAGAGCCGCAGCGGGGCCGGCACGCCGGGGAGGAGTTTGATCGGGCGGATGTTGGCATAGGTGTCGAGCCCCGGGCGGAGGACCCCTCCGAGCAGCCCCGCCTCGGTGCCGTCGGGAGCGCGTACGTCGGGCAGCCCCACCGGGCCCTTGAGGAGCGCGTCGTAGGCGCTGCGAAGTCGTGCCAGCGTCTCCGGTGAGAGGGCCTGGCCGCTGCGCCGGAAGTGCGCCGCCCCGCCACGTTCGTGCCGGAACTCGAACGCGGGACCGGGACAGCCGGCCGTGACGGCGTCGAGCACCGCCACGGCGCTCTCGATCAGCTCGGGCCCGATGCCATCGCCCTCCATCAGTGCGATGCGTCGCCGGCGCGGCGGTGCGGCGTCCGTCATCGCGCGGACGCCGCGGAGTTTCCCGCGATGCGCCCGAACACCGCGCCGCTCGTCAGGCCCGTACCGCCCGGGTAGTTGAAGTAGAAGAGGCCGCCGACGAGCTCGCCCGCGGCGAACAGGCCGGGGATCGGGGCCATGTCGGTGTCGACGACCTGCGCGTCGGGGGTGATCCGCAGGCCGCCGAAGGTGAACGTGATGCCGCACGTCACGGCGTAGGCCTCGAAAGGGGGGGTGTCGATCGGGTTGGCCCAGTTCGACTTGGGCACGTCCAGTCCGAGCGTCCGCCGGCCGTCCCTGACGTTCGGGTTGAACGGCACCTCGTCCGCCACGGCCCGGTTGAACTCGCGGACGGTTGCGAGGAACCCGGCAGCGTCGACGCCGTCCAGCCGGCCAGCGAGCTCCTCGAGTGAGTCCGCGGAGACCTTGGTGACCTGCCGGATCCGGTACTCGTCCCGCAGCAGGTGGGCCACCTTGGCGTCGAAGATCTGCCAGGCGAACTGCCGCGGCTGTTCCAGGATCACCCGGCCGTACCTGGCGTAGGTGTAGTTCCGGAAGTCCGCGCCCTCGTCGACGAACCGCCGCCCGTCGGCGTTGACCAGGACCCCGAAGGGGTAGCTGTGCTTCTGGAACTGGTCGCCCACCGCCAGGTCACCGAACTCGGGCGCGTTGAGCTCCCATCCCACGGCATGGCAGCCCGACCAGTGCCCGGCCGGGCTGGCCCCGATGTCGAGCGCCATCCGGATCCCGTCCCCGGTGTTGTACGAGCTGCCCCTTACTTTGGCGAGATCCCATCCCGGGCCGAGGTAGCGGGTACGCCATTCGAGGTTCGCCTCGAACCCCCCGCTGGCCAGCACCACGGCGTCGGCGCCGACCCGCTGGGTGCGGCCGCCCTGGCGGAAGACGACGCCGTGCACACCGGCGTCATCGGCCATCAGCTCGAGGGCGCGGGCGCCGTACTCGATGCGGATCCCGGCCCGCTGCGCGCTGGCCGTGAGTGCGTCCACGAGTCCCGGGCCCCCGCCGACGCACTCCAGGGTCAGCCCGCCCCAGAAGGTGAAACGTCCGTCGACCTTGAAGGCCTGCCGGCCGTAGATGGGCACGAAACGCACCCCCTGGGTGGCCATCCACCGCAGGGTTTCGAAGCTGCGGCTGACCAGCAGATCGACCAGCTCGGGATCGGCGCGGTACTCCGTGACCCGTGCGAGGTCGTCGAAGAACGACTCCTCCGGGTAGGAACCGAAATCCGTCGTCGCGAGCTGCTCGCCGGCGAGATCGGGGACGAGCGCCTGGATGTCCTCGGCCCCACGGTAGGCGAAGCGCATCGCGCCAGCCGTGAAGGCGGTGTTACCTCCGCGCAGGTCGCGGGGCGCGCGTTCGAGAACGACGACCTCCGCGCCCAGCTCCTGCGCCGCCAGCGCGGCGCAGAAGGCCGCGTTGCCCGCGCCCACCACGACGACGCGCCGAACCTGGTCTCCAGACACGACCCCTCCGGGAGCCAACGCTTCAGTGGGCGAGCATGCGCCAGGAGAATGCACGTTGCATGCAATTGTGTCAAGTGTGCACCGCCATCCCCCGATGCCCACGCAGTGGGTAATCTGCCCCCATGACCACCAGTCACGGGTCGTCGGGTCCGCAGCGTCGCCGGGCCGGCGGCCGGCGCCGCACGGGGCGCACGGCATCGGTCCCCGGTCTGGCCGGCTACCTGCGCTCCGATCCGCGGCGGGGGAGCACCACCGACCTGGTGACCGACGCGCTGCGCGAGGCCATCCTGGACGGTGCGATGCCGCCGGGCACCTGGATCAGGGAGGGTGACCTGGCCCGCGACCTGTCCGTGAGCCGTACCCCGATCCGCGAGGCGCTGCGTCGTCTCGACGACGAGGGGCTGGTGAACAAGACGGCCCACCAGGGCACCGTCGTCGCCTCCATGACGGTCGAGGACATCCTCGCGGTCTACATCGTGCGCCGGAACCTGGAGGGTCTCGCGGCCCGGCTCGCCGCCAACCGCAGGCCTGCCGGCCTGGTGGCCGAGCTCGAGGACAACCAGGACCGGATGCGGGCCGTGCTCGACCAGCCGGACAAGCTGGCCTCGTTGAACCTCGAGTTCCACCGCGCCATCCGTACCGCGACCGGCAACCCCTACCTGGAACGCTTCCTCACGCAGGTGGAGCACGCGGTGCGACGCATCCCCGGCACCACCTTCAGCTTCCGCGGGCGTCCCGAGGCGACCGTCGATGAGCACGAGGCCGTCATCCGGGCGATCGCGGCCGGTGACTCCGAGGCCGCCGACCAGGCGGCCCGCGATCACATGACCAGCGCCCGGGATCTGCGCGTCAGGTCGCTCCTCGGCGCCTGACCGCGGCCGCGCTGGCTCGGCCGTCCCTTCCGCCCGCTGTACGCAACTCTTGCGTGCTAGGTGCATGCATGCTAGACGTTCCTGCACGCACATGCCGGGAGGGCAGGGCGACCGGCTACCGGCCTTCGTTCGGGTGCGCGTCAAAACGACGAGAAGGGACCACTGATGCGTCGACGCAAGCACACGCGAGCGGCCGCGGGAGGTCGTGCGGCCGCGGCCGCATCCGCCCTCGCGCTGGCACTCGCAGGTTGCGGGGCAGGCGTCCAGAGCGGTGCGGGCGAGGTACCGGACCGCATCACGATCATGGTGCCGTTCGAGAAGGGCGGGGGGACCGACACCTGGGCCCGGGTCCTGGCCCCCTACCTGGAGAAGCACCTGGCGGGGGAGCCCTCGGTGATCGTGGAGAACGTTCCTGGCGGTGAGAGCATCACGGGGACGAACCGTTTTGTCGCAGAGGCGGCTCCCGACGCTGCGACACTGCTCGGTAGCTCCGGGACGACCTATTTCCAGGATCTCCTGGACCGCAGTGAGGTCGAGTTCGACTTCTCCAAGATGAAGCCGCTCATCCTCAACGGCACAGGTGCCGTCATCTACACGTCCCCGTCGACGGGCATCCGGAATGTCGATGACCTCAGGACTACGGACGCCAACCTGAAGTACGCAGGGATCAGTGCGACGGGGCTCGACGCGTCGACCCTGCTGGCATTCGAGCTTCTCAAGACCGACGTCGACACGACATTCGGTTTTGAGGGCCGGGAAACCGCCTTGCTCAGCTTCCAGCGTGGCGAGGTCAACATCGACTACCAGACCACCTCCGCGTACAAGACCGACGTGGAACCGCTCGTCGACGAGGGCAAGGTAGTCCCCCTGATGAGCTTCGGGACGGTCGCCGAGGACGGCAGCGTCGAGCGCGACCCGGCATTTCCCGATCTCCCCACCGTGCCCGAGGTCTACGAACGGTGGTACGGCGAGCCCCCGTCCGGGCCGATCTACGAGGCCTACCTCTCCTTCCTGGCCGCGGGTTATGACTACCAGAAGGGGCTGTGGGCCCCGCAAGGAACGCCGGACGCCGTCGCCAGCAAGTTCTACAGCGCGGTCGACGACATCCGGTCCGATCCGGAGTTCAAGAAGCAGTCGGTCGAGGTACTCGGTGGCTATCCCATGTACTCCGGCCAGGAGGTCGAGAAGCAGGTCGAGGAGGCTTTCGCGATCGACAGCCGGATTCGCGAGCAGGTCAACAGCATGCTCGAGAACGAGTACGGCGTGACGACCAACTAGGCGGCGGGAGAACCGGTCAATGCTGGACGCCGCAGCGTCGGCGCTGGGGTCCTTGCTGGACCCCAGCGTCTTTCTCATGCTGTTCGTCGGGGTGTGCGCCGGACTGGTCTTCGGGCTGGTCCCGGGGCTCGGCGGCACCGGGGCGGTCGCCATCCTGCTGCCCTTCGTGCTGTTCATGGATCCGGGGCAAGGGCTTGCCCTGATCATCGGAGCCGTTGCGACCGTACACACCTCGGACACCATCGCCGCGGTGCTCTTAGGCGTCCCGGGGTCCGCCTCGGCCGCCGTGACCCTGCTCGACGGGCACGAGATGGCCAAACAGGGGCAGGCCGCCCGGGCGCTCTCCGCCGCGTTCCTGTCCTCGATGGCCGGTGGGCTGCTGGGTGCACTCGGCCTGACCTTCTCCATCCCGGTTGCCCGGCCGTTGGTACTGACGTTCGGGGCGCCGGAACTGTTCATGCTCGCACTGCTGGGCATCAGCCTCACCGGCCTGCTCTCCCGCGGCAACGTGACCAAGGGGCTGGTCGCGGGCGCGGTGGGCGTCCTCATCGGGACGATCGGGGCGGCGCCGGCGACCGCCGAGTACCGCTACACCTTCGGGACGCTGTTCCTGGCTGACGGGCTCGAACTGGTACCCGTCGTCCTGGGGGTCTTCGGCCTTGCGGAGATCGCAGGCTTTGTCGCCAGCCGCTCCAGTGTCGCCAGCCGGGTGGGCCTGGGCACCGGGTGGCTGGACGGCGTCCGGGACTTCCTCCGGCACTGGAGGTTCGTGATCCGGGGCTCCCTCGTCGGGATCTGGGCGGGAGTGCTCCCCGGGATCGGCGCCACGGCGGGCACCTGGATGGCCTACGGGCAGGCCGTCGCGACCAGCAAGGACAAGAGGAAGTACGGCAAGGGTGACCCGCGCGGCATCGTCGCTCCCGAGAGCGCGAACAACTCCGTCGAGGCCGGCGACCTCATTCCGACCCTGCTGTTCGGCATCCCAGGCGGCGTGCCGGCCGCCATGCTGCTCGGTGCGCTGCTCGTCTACGGAGTGGAGACCGGCCCCCGCATGGTGACCGAGCACCTCGATCTCATCTACCTCACCGTCTGGTCCTTCGCGCTCGCCAGCATCATGGGGGCCGGGCTGTGCTTCCTCGCAAGCAAGCCGCTGGCGAGGCTGAGCTTCGTGCCGTTCCAGCTGCTCGCCCCCGCGCTGGTGGTCGTCATGTTCCTGAGCGCGTTCCAGTCTTCAGGGCAGCTGGGTGATCTCGCGGTGATGCTCGTGCTCGGCGTCTTCGGATGGGTGCTCAAGCAGACCGGTTTCCCGCGGGCACCGCTGCTGGTCGGATTCGTGCTGGCGCTGCCGCTCGAGCGCTACTACTTCCAGACCACCAGCCTCTACGCCACCACCGACTGGATCACCCGCCCCTGGGTCGTGGCGATGGCGGTGCTGCTCATCGCTCCGTTGCTGCTGGCGGTGGTCCGGCGGCTGCGCGCCCGCAACGGCGCCCGCAACGGCAGCCGCCACGAGGGGCCGGACCAGGTCGAGGGCGGTGGCGGCTACGCGGGCACGCTCTGGCCGGTCATCGTCAGCGCCGCGCTCGCCGTGACCTTCCTCGCCGCACTAGCCGTCGCCCAGGGCTACGACGCCACGGCGGCGCTGCTGCCCAACCTGGTGGGTGTCCTCGGGGCTGTCCTCAGCACCGTCGTGTGCATCCGTGAGCTCCGGGGGCGGCGGGCGACAGCGGAGCGGCCCGACTGGCGCCCCGATGCGCGCTCCTCGGCGCGGGCCTTCGGCTGGATGCTGCTCTTCCTCGTACTCGTGTCGCTGGCTGGCACCCTGCTGGCGGCCGCTGCCTTCGTACCCCTGTTCCTGCTGGTGGTGGCACGCTGGCGGCCCGTCAAGATCGCCGTCTACACGGCGGTCCTGCTGCTGGTACTCGCCGGGCTCGGCGCCACCGGAGCCGTCGACCTGCCGGGCGGCCTGCTCGTCCCCGAACTCGTTTACGCAACCTGACCGGTACCTTCGATGCTCCCCTCCGAGACTGCCACCCAGGAGGCCTCATGGACCTCGCCCTCAAGGACAGGGCCGGGCTGGTCACCGGCGCCAGCAGCGGCATCGGCCGCGGCATCGCCCTCGCCCTCGGCCGTGAGGGCGTACGGCTTGCGGTGGCGGCCCGCCGGCTCAACCTGCTGGAGTCCGTCGCGGACGAGATCGAAGCGGCCGGCGGGCCCCGTCCGGCCCTCATCGACTGCGACTTCCTCCGGGAGGACGCGGCGGAAACCATCTCCCGAGCTGCGCTCGACGCCCTCGGGCGTGTCGAGATCCTGGTGAACAACGCCGGGGGCAGCCGGCCGCTGCCCGCGGACGCGGGTGAGGACCGGTGGGAAGAGGCGATCACCTTGAACTTCACCCGGCACCGCCAGCTCACTCAGCGCCTGCTGCCCGTGATGATCGACAACGGGTGGGGACGGATCATCAACATCTCCGGCAAGTCCGAACCCGAGGGCATCAACGGGGCCTTCTGCGCGAAGGCCGCGCTGCATTCCTGGGCGAAGGGGCTGTCCCGCGAGGTCGGGCCGAAGGGCATCACGGTCAACTCGATCCCGCCCGGCCGGATCATGAGCGACCAGATCGAGCGCAACTACTCACCTGAGTACCGCCGGTGGCAGTCCGAGCACGAGATCCCGGTGGGGGAGTACGGCCTCCCGGCGGACATCGCGCACCTGGTCTGCTATCTGGCCTCGCCGCTGGCGCGCTACATCACCGGCACCGTGATCCCCGTCGACGGCGGCCTCCGCCGCTACCAGTTCTGATCGCCGATCAGGCTGCCGCAGCACCTGCCACACGACGGCGAACTCGGCTCAGAGTTCGAATGCGGACACTCACCACTGGCGCTCCTGGAAGGCCTGACCGGCCGGCACGGACGGGGAATGGCTGCCGGCGTTCTCGGAGGGGCGCAGCGCCGCGATGATGCTGAGCAGGTGCCGGCGTGCGGCCTGCTCGGCGGCAGGCGGGTTGCGGGCGACGATCGCCTCGATGATGGCCAGGTGCTCGGACAGCGACTCGTCGGGGCGGCCCCGCCGCAGCGCGAGCCGGAACTGGTGACGCACGATCTGCCCGTGCAGCCGATCGATCAGGCCCGCGGCGACCCGCTGCCCGGCAACCTCACAGATGAGGAAGCGGTGCAGCTGCTGGTTGAGCTCGGAGTACCGCAGCGGATCGCCGTCGGCCACCGCGTCGCGCATCTGTGCTCCGATCTCGGACAGCCGGTCGGTCTGGGCTCGCGTGACACGCTCGGCGGCCCTCGCCGCGCACAGGCCCTCCAACGCCATCCGGCACTCGGTGATCTCGACCGCCTCCTCGACGGAGATGATCCGTACCCGCGCGCCGCGGTTGGGGACGCGCTCGACCAGGCCGTCGGCGGCCAGCTCGATCAACGCCTCACGCACGCTCGTCCGCGTGACGCCCAGGTCGTCCGCCAGCTCGGCCTCTACCAGCCGCTGTCCCGGAACCTTGTCGCCCTGCAGCACCGAGTACCGCAGGGCGGCCAGCGCCTCGTTCTTGCCGGCCGCCCCTCCGCGGCGCCCGTCGTTTCCGGGATCCGACATCGAAGCTCCCTCCCGATCGCGTCGACGATACGATCTCGGTCTAAATTTATTGATAATTCCGTATAAAATCCTCACCCGCCTCTGTGTGAACGGCTGGCCAAGATCGGCACCAACCCGAGAACCCGGTCCGCGCCCACCAGCCAGGGACGTCAGTCCGCCCGCAACAGCGGCGGTTGAAGCGTGACTTCTCTCTAGACGACAGCCAGGGTCATAGTTATGCTTTTCGGCCAGCTCAACCCGGTCACGCAGCACTCGACGCCCGCTCACCCGTGGAAGCGCCCTGAGGAGGACGATGGGGAACGACACGGCGGCCGGTGCCTCGAAGCCGTGGGACACCTTCCCCGATGCGGCGTCGGAGCTTGTCGGGACGCTCGCCGACGAGGGGGTGGAGTGCCTCTTCATCAACCCCGGCACGGACACCGCTCCGGTTCAGGAGGCGATGGCGTCGGCTCGCGCGAAGGGCACGGCCCACCCCCGAACCGTGCTGTGCACCCACGAGTTCGTCGCGCTGTCAGCGGCCATGGGCCACTACTTCGTCAGCGGCCGGCCGCAGGCGCTCATGGTGCACGTGGACGCCGGGACCCTCAACCTGGGCGGGGCCATCCACAACGCGCAGCGCAACCGCGTCCCCGCGGTCATCTTCGCCGGCCGTTCGCCCTACACCACCGCCGGTGACATCGCCGGACACCGGGACCTGCCCATCCACTGGCAGCAGGAACAGCTGGACCAGCAGGGCGTGCTGCGCGCCTTCGGCAAGTGGAGCATGGAGGTGCCGCGCGGCAGGGAGCTGGGCGGGATCGTCCGCCGCGCCTTTCAGGTCGTGCAGAGCGACCCCAAAGGACCGGCCTACGTGATGCTTCCGCGGGAAGTACTGATGGAGCCCGGGGGAGTCGGGCTGGCCAGGCGGCTGCGGCCACCCAGGCCCGCCGCACCCGACCAGGGCGGGCTGGCGGAGCTGGCCAGTCTGCTGGCCGACGCGGATCGCCCCGTCGTCGTCACAGGCCGCACCGGTGCCCAGCCCGCGGCGGTCAGCTCCCTCGTCGACGTGGCTGAGCTGCTCGGCTGCCCCGTGCTCGATCACCGCGACCGAGTCAACTTCCCGCCCGGCCACCCCCTCTATGCCGGCGATGCCGTCGAGCTGCTCCGCGAGGCCGATGCCGTTCTGCTCCTCGACGTTGAGGTGCCCTGGATTCCCGCGCGTGTGGCACCTCCACAGGACGCGGCCATCTGCCAGATCGACATCGACTGTGTCAAGGCCACGATGCCGTCATGGTCGTTTCCCGTCGGCCTCGCGCTCACGGCCGACACCGCGCTCGCCCTGCCACTGCTATATGCGGAGCTTCGCCGGCTCGCCACCCCCGAGCGGAGGCGGCGCTGGCGTACCCGCGGGCAGCGCGTGACACAGCGCTTGGCGGCGGTGCGGGCGCGGTGGGCGGACCTGGCGCGGTCGCAGGATCCCGCCTTCGCGGCTGACGCGATGCTGCAAGCCCTCGGCAGGTCGCTGCCCCCGGAGGCGATCGTGCTGGAGGAGGCGGTGACCAACCGCGCTGCCCTCACCCGCCAGGTGGTCCGCGATCCCGGATCCTTCTACGGGACCGGCTCCCCGGCACTCGGCTGGTCGGTGGCCGCCGCACTGGGGGTGAAGATCGCCAGGCCCGAGTCGCCGGTCGTCACCGTGTGCGGCGACGGAGCGTTCAATTTCAGCGTCCCCACCGCTGCGCTGTGGTCGGCCCACAGAGCCGGGGCCGCCTTCCTGGCCGTGATCCTGAACAACCGCGCCTACCGGGCATCGAGGCTGCCGGTGGCCGATCTCTACCCCGGCGGCGCCGCCGAGCTGGAGGGGAGCTTCCCCGAGACCGACCTCGCGCCCACCCCCGACTACGTACAGCTGGCCCGGGCCTACGGGGGTGACGGGGAGGTCGTCAGTCGCCCCGAGGAGATGGCGGCCGCGGTGCGGCGCTGCCTGGCGCTGCAGACCGAAAACCGCTGCGCCGTGATCGATGTCCAGCTACCGGCCCAGTGAAGGTTGGGCCGGTAGCCCTTGCCTGCCCAACGCTTGACAGACTCCGCGACGGTCGACATGATTCCGCGAACCTAAGGCCTACGTCGGCGGCGTGGGCCGCGTTGCCGGCGGTGTGGTACCGCACCTGAACGACCGCACCGTGTCCCCGGTTCGGGCAAGGCCGCGCGGATCGCGCAGTGAGGAGGAGTCCATGGACAGTCGGATGGGGGACGGTCGGGGTCAACAGGAGTGGCGGCACCCGACAAGGCGCTCGTTCCTGGCCGGTGCCGCAGGGACGCTCTTCGCTTCGAGCGTCAGCGGGATGCTCGTCGCCGGGTGCGGCGACGAGCAGTCGGCCGGCGGAGCCAAGGGCCTGGAGCCGGTCACCTTTCTCACGATCATCCCGCTGAACCTCGGCTTCGTCTGCGAGATCCTCGGCGACCTCAACGGGCACTTCAAGCAGGAGGGCCTCAAGGTCGACATCCAGTCGACGCGCGGCTCTGCGCAGGCGCTGCAGTCGATCCTGCAGGGCAGCGCCCTCCTCACCAGGGCGGGCGCGATCGAGACGGTCATCGCCATCGCCGACCAGGACGCGCCGCTGGTCAACATCGGCATGCAGTGGCACAAGTCACCCATCGCGATCGTCTCTGCGGACGAGAAGTCACTCACGACGCCCGAGGACTTCCGGGGCAAGAAGATCGGTATCCCGTCCGAGGGCGGTACGAGCGAGATCACCATTGATCTC
The DNA here is from genome assembly GCA_050699195.1 of Streptomycetales bacterium. Taxonomy (GTDB): domain Bacteria; phylum Actinomycetota; class Actinomycetes; order JBOHCZ01; family JBOHCZ01; genus JBOHCZ01. The sequence goes on along the minus strand of JBOHCZ010000351.1, from coordinate 18,840 downwards.
ATGCTGGCCTCCCGGGACGTTCCGCTCGGCAGCGTCGGCCGGCAGGTCACGGGCTTTTCGCCGGGGACCTTCGCGCTCGTCGAGAAGGGCCGCATCGACGGCTATGTCATCGGCTCGGTCGAGCAGGTCATCTTCGATCAGCAGATCCCCAAGGCAACGGTGCTCGACCCGTCGGAGTACGTCGAGGAGGGCCAGTGCTATATCACCTCCCGGCGTTCCCTGCAGGAGCAGCGCGACCTGCTCCAGGGCTACATGAACGCGATCAAGGCCGGGATGGAGGATGTCCTCGCCGACCGCGGCAACGGCTTCAAGAAGATCATCGAGCTGGTCCGTAGCAAGCACGACTTCCCGGAGCTCAAGGCGGACAGCATCGCCAAGGGGGTGCTGGAGCAGCAGGTCGATGCCTGGTTCTACGCGGGCGAGGAGAACATGCTCAATACCGTGCCGGAGAACTGGCAGAAGGTGTACGACGACCTGGTGGGGGTCGGCCAAGCGGCGAAGGGGAAGGACCCGCAGAAGTGGTTCAGCAACGAGCTCGTGAGTTAGACGCCCGGGGACGTTAGGGTCGGTTGTCGCGCGCCGTGGTGCGGAGTGGAGTGAGTGACGTGAGCAGGGGAGAGACCTCGACGGCCAGCGTCACCCGCAACGCGCGGGATGCGACGGACGCCGGGCCGGCCTCGAGCGGGTCGGTGGACGGTCGCGCCCCGTCGGGCGATCACTTCATTGAGGGCGACGGCCTCACGATGCGCTACCTGACGCGGCGCAGCTCGACCCTTGCGCTCGACGACATCACCCTGTCGGTGGCACACCGGGAGTTCGTCGCGCTGGTCGGGCAGTCCGGCTGCGGCAAGACGACGCTGCTGCGGATCCTGGCGGGGCTGATCCGCCCGACCGAAGGTGCGGTACGGGTCGGCGGCGAGCCGCTGTGGCGCGGCGCACGGCGCGACGACCAGGCGCTTCGCATGCTCGGGCTGGTCTTCCAGGATGCGCACCTGTTCCCCTGGTACACGGTCGAGGACAACATCGGCCTGCCGCTGCGCCTGCGGGGGGCCGGCAGGCGCGAGTGGCGCGCCAGGGCGGGTGAGCTCAGCGAGCTCGTGGGGCTCACCGGCTTCGAAAGGTCCTACCCGCGCGAGCTCTCCGGAGGCATGCGCCAGCGCGTGGCGATTGCCCGCGCCCTGAGCTACAACCCGGAGATCCTGCTGATGGACGAGCCGTTCGGGGCGCTCGACGCGCTCACCCGCGACCGGATGAACCTGGAGCTGCAGTCGATCACGGCGGCGATCGGGGCGACGGTGGTCTTCGTCACCCACTCGATCACGGAGGCCGTCTTTTTGGCCGACCGGGTTCTGCTTCTGTCGTCGCGACCGGGGCGGTTGCGCGTCGTGACTCCCGTCGACTTCGAGCGCCCGCGGGCGCTCGAGATCCAGACCGCTTCGGCCTTCCAGGACACCGTCCGGGAGCTGCGTCACCAGCTCTACACCGAAGAGGAGCAGAGCCCATGAGTTCTCCCCAGCCGCAGGAGCGCGCGCCGGTGGGCGAGCTGTTACGCGGCAAGCTGCTGCCCTGGATCAGCACGCCCGTACTGCTCTTCCTCTTCGTCATCCTTTGGAAGCTCACCATCGCGGTGTTCGACATCTCGAAGTTCGTGCTGCCCCAGCCCGAGCAGGTTCTCGGCGGGATGGCCGAGCTCGTCGGGTCGCGGGGCTTCGTGGGCCACCTGCGCGTCACGCTGATCGAGACGCTCGCCGGCTTCGGCATAGCGCTGGTGCTGGGCGTGGGGATGGGCGCTGTGCTGGGGCGGCTCCGCTGGCTCGAGCGAGCGCTGCGGCCCCTGCTCGTGGCCTCGCAGGTGGTCCCCAAGATCGCCCTCGTGCCGCTGTTCATCATCTGGTTCGGCTTCGGCGTGACGTCGAAGATCATCATCGTCGCGATGCTGGCGTTCTTCCCGATCATGCTCAACTCGATGCTCGGGGTGCGGTCGGTCGAACCTGGGCACCGCGACGTGATGCGCAGCCTGAACGCGAGCCGGTGGGCGACGTTCTGGCGGCTCGAGTACCACAGCACGCTGCCCTACGTGTTCGCCGGCATGGAGATCGGGATCGTGTTCTCCATCATCGGCGCGATCGTCGGCGAGTACCTCGGCGGCAACCAGGGCCTGGGCTACCTGATCGTGGTCAGTCTCAACGCGCTGAACGCGGAGCAGCTGTTCGCGGTGATCGTGGTGCTGACGTTGCTCGGCTTCTCGCTGTTCCTCGGGGTCATCGGCTTGAAGCGGCTCTTCATCCCGTGGCACGAGTCCGTCGTCGGGACCGATCACGCGACCACCTAGACGCCCGAGGCTGCCCCGGATCGGGGAGAGGGGTCCCGGCCGGTATCGATGCGGAGCCGCAGTGATCAGCACCGACGACTACCTCCACCTCGTGGACCGTGCCCTCGACGGCATGGTGAAGATCGTCACGGACCTCGGTGACGAGCGGGCCAACCGGCGTCCGCCGCTGCCCGGCGCGAACTCCCCCTACGCGATCCTGACGCACTGCCTGGGGGTCATGGACTACTGGGCCGGGCAGCTCGTCGCCGGACGGCCGGTCGAACGTGACCGCGACGCCGAGTTCGCCGCGGCCGGGCCGGTCGCCGGGCTGAGCGACCGGGTCACCGCCGCCAGGCGGCGGCTGCGCGACGATCTTCGGCAAGGCGGCCCGGACGCCCTGCTGTGTGACGAGCCGCTGACTGACGCCCCGCCCGCGCGGTACGCCGGCACCCCCATCAGCCTGCGCCGGGGGGCCGCCCTCCTGCACGTGTTCGAGGAGCTTGCCCAGCATCACGGCCAGCTGGAGATCACCCGGGACCTGCTGCTGGCGGACCAGGCGGGTCACCTCCGGCACCCGGAGGGGGACGGCATCCGGTGAGCGGCCCGAACCGTCCTGGCGCACACCTGGCGAACCTCGACCTGAACCTGCTCGTCGCCTTGCGGGAGCTTATCCGCGAACGCAACGTCACCCGGGCGGCCGGGCGTCTCGGAGTCACGCAGCCGGCCGCCAGTGCCGCACTGTCCCGGCTGCGCAGGCATTTCGGTGACGAGCTGCTGGTGCGCGGCAAGGGCGGCTACCTGCTGACGCCGCTCGCGACGCAGCTGGCCGGGCAGGTCGAGGCGGTTTGCGCGGCAGCCGAGCGGCTGTTCGCAGCGAGCACGCACTTCGACCCGGCCACGTCGCAGCGCGAGTTCACCCTGCTGATGGCCGACTACACCGTCGCGGTCATGGGCGAGCGGCTGTCCCAGCTCGTCCACGCGGCGGCACCCCAGGCGAGGCTGCACGTGAGGCTGGTCAGGGAGTCGCTGGTCACGGAGTACGCCGAGACCGTCCGCCTCGTCGACGGCATCGTGGCCCCGCCGGTGAACCGCTTCCACCTGCCGGACACCTCCTCGGTCGAACTTTTCCGCGACCGATGGGTGTGCGTTGTGTCGACCGGGAACCGGGCACTGGGCACGGGCACTCCCGGCACCCTCGGCCTGGACGACCTCGCCGCCTTGTCCTGGGTCGCGCCCTACCACCAGGACCAGGACCACCCCTCGGCGGCCCCGATCACCCGCCAGCTCAGGCTGCTCGGCATCCGGCCGCGGGTCGCGGTGCGCGTGGAGAGCTACCTTGCGGTGCCGCATTTCATCGCGGGTACCGACCGGGTCGCGCTGATGCAGGAGCGCCTCGCCGCGAGGTTCGCCGACCGGCTGGACCTCACGGTGCTCGAGTGCCCCGGCGAGCCGGAGCCCATCAGCGAGGCACTGTGGTGGCACGACCACTACGAGGACGACCCGGCGCACGCCTGGCTGCGCCGGCTCCTCGTACAGGCGGCTCCATCACGTCCCATCGACCGCGTTGATACCGGTTAGCTGAATTCGTTGTTTCCGGCACCGGCGAGAGGCCGCGTAGCGTGCCGGCCATGCCCCACCCGCTGACCGACGTACCGGTTCACACCGTCACCAAGCCCGCCGGCGGGCCCGTCCACGAGGTCGGCGGCGACGTGTGCGTCGTCGGCGCGGGGATCGCCGGCATGTCGGCCGCGATCGAGTCCGCGCGGCTGGGGCGTGACGTCGTACTGGTGGACGGGCTCCCCGTCCTCGGCGGCCAGATGGTCAACTCCCTGATCGGGCTGTTCGCCGGTGTCTTCGGGAACGCTCCGGAACACCGGCAGCTGACCCGCGGCATCTTCGACGACATCTTCCGGGATCTCGGTGCGGCCGGGGACCTGCACTTCCAGCGCAACCACACGACGACGGTCTACTTCGACGAGGTGGCGCTGGGCCGTTGGCTGGAGAACACCATCCGCGCGTTGGGCGTGCGGGTCGTGCTGGGCGCGGTCATCCAGGGGGTCGAGGTCGCCGACGGGCGTGTCCGGTCGATCTCGCTGGCCTCGCGCTACGGCAACGTGACCGTGACCGCCACCGGCTTCGTCGACGCGACCGGGGACGCGGCGCTCTGCTGGGAGGCGGGCCAGCCCTGCCGGGTCCCTGAGCGGACGATCTACGGTTCGCAGCAGGTCATCGTCGAGCACGTCGACGAGTCGCACCAGCCGGAGACGGGCGCGCTGGCCGAACGCGCCAGGGCGAAGGCCGCCGAGTACGGGCTGGTGCGCCAGGAAGGGCTGGCCTTCTTCTTCCCCGGCCGCGGCACCGCTGTGCTGAACATGACCCACATCGAGGCCCCGCTCGACCCCGTCCGGGCATCGGAGGCCGGGCTCGACGGGAAGGCGCAGGCCGACCGGGTCGTCGCGTTCCTGCGTGCGGAGTTCCCCGAGGCGTTCGGAGCCGCACGGGTGCGGGCGTACGGGCTCCCGGGCCGCCGCCAGACGCGCTGGATCCAGGGGCTGCACCAGCTGACCGTCGACGAGGTGCGCTCGGGCGTCCGGTTCGGCGACGCGGTGGCGCGCACGGCCTGGCCGATCGAGCTGCACGACCGCGCCGAGGGCTACACCTGGGAGACCTTCGACGGCGACCACGTCCACTACGTCCCGCTGCGCAGCATGATCCCGGCGGGCACGCACAACCTGCTGGCCGCCGGGCGGTGCATCGACGCGGACGCCGCGGCGCTGTCCAGCGTGCGGGTGATGGGTCCCTGCGCCGCCATGGGTGCCGGCGCGGCCCACGCGCTCGACCTGGCCGGCAAGGAGAGCGTCCGCGACGTCGACCCGGCCCAGCTGCGCGCGCGGCTGCGCGCGAACCTCGACTGAGCCGGGAGGCGTTGACGGTGGCGAAGACGCTGCGCAGCAACTTCGAGCCCGGCAGCTCGCGGTGGGCCACCCGGCGGGCGCAATGGCGGGCGCTCGGACTGTCCGACGAGGACATGGTGAAACCCAAGATCGCCGTCGTGAACTCGTCGTCGGATCTGGCGATCTGCTACAGCCACCTGGACGAGATAGCACGGCGGGCCAAACAGGCCATCCGCGGCGCCGGGGGGGTGGGCTTCGAGGTACGCACGACAGCACCGAGCGACTTCATCCACAGCGCAGGCCACCGTGGCGGCTACATCCTGGCCAGCCGCGATCTGATCGTCAACGACATCGAGGCCGGCGTCGAGGGCGCCCTGCTCGACGGCATGGTCTGCCTGGCCTCGTGCGACAAGACCGCCCCCGCGCAGCTGATGGCCGCGGGGCGGCTGAACATCCCGACGGTCGTCGTCGCCTGCGGGTACCAGCCGTGCGGCGAGTACCGCGGCGGGCACTGCGACATCGAGGACGTGTTCCTGGCCGCGGGGCACTTCGCCAGGGGCCGGATCAGCCTACCCGAGCTGACCGAGATGAGCGAGAACGCCGTCCGCGGTCCAGGTGTGTGCGCCGGGATGGGTACGGCGAACTCGATGCACATCGCGTGCGAGGCGCTCGGTATGGCGCTGCCCGGCACCACCCCGGTGCTCGCCAACAGCCCCCGGATGTGGGAAGCGGTGGAACGCGCCGGGCAGCGCATCGTGGAGATGGTGCTGGCGGACACCAAGCCCCGCGACGTGCTCACACCCGAAGCCTTCGCGAACGCCGCCATGGTGATGCTCGCGGTCAGCGGTTCCATCAACTCGGTGAAGCACCTGCAGGCCACCGCCGAGGAGGCGGAGTGCGAGGTCGACGTCTACGAGCTCTTCGAGCGCTACGCCGACCAGACTCCGCTGCTGACGGCGGTCAGGCCCAACGGCGAGCACTCCATCGAGGCGTTCGAAGCCGCCGGCGGTGCCAGCGCCATCATGAAACAGCTGGCAGGCCTCCTGCACACCGACGCCCGCACACTGACCGGCCGGTCAGTCGGCGAGAACCTGTCCGACGTACGCGCAGTGGACAGCGAGGTCATCCGGCCGGTCGACCGGCCGCTCGGCCTGCGGCCCACCATCGTGGTGGTCCGCGGCAGCCTGGCCCCGGCCGCGGGGATCGTCAAGCTTGCGGTCGCGGACGATCGGGAACTCCATTTCACCGGGCCGGCGAAGGTCTACAACTCGCCGGAGGAGGCCGTCGACGGGCTGCAGAACGGCGAGATCGAAACCGGCCAGGTCGTCGTGCTCAGGGGTCTCGGCCCCCGGGGCAGCCCCGGCATGGGGATGGCCTCCCGGGTGGTGTTCCAGCTGGACGGTGCGGGCCTCACCGCGCAGGTCGCCGTGGTGACCGACGGCCAGCTGTCCGGCCTTGTGAACAAGGGCATCGTCGTCGGCGAGGTGTCCCCCGAGGCGGCGGACGGAGGGCCGCTGGCGCTGGTCGAGGACGGCGACCGCATCCGCATCGACGTCGCCGCCCGCCGCGTCGACCTCGACGTCCCGGACGACGAGCTGGCCAGGCGGCGGGCAGGGCTGACCCTCACCCCGGACACCACCGAGCGTGGCTGGCTGTCCATCTACCAGCGTGTCGTACGGCCGCTGCGGGACGGCGCCGTACTCACGACCGGCGAGCACCAGCAGCGAGGAGCGCGCCCGTGAAGCTATCCGGCGAGGAGAAGGCCATGCTCGACGGCGTGGAGGGCCCCGCCGTCGCTGCGGCGATGGACCTGCTCGTCCGCTACGGCGAGGCGCTCGACTGCGAGCGGCTATGCGACGTGCGCAACGTGGCCGGGACGATGACCCAGCCGTCCCCGGCGAAGGTCCGCCTGGTCAAGGCCGGTGGTTGGAGCAAGGCGTACGCCGTCATCAACCTGGACTGCGACGACGACATCGAGATCCCGGCCATGCGGGTGCCGACCTGCCAGCTCCAGCACGGTTTCGGTCCCGACGCGGAGGGCGTGGCACCCTACCCGAAGGAGCTGATCCAGCTCCAGGACGACGCCGAGGCGTTCTACGGGCGCCGGGGCGTGAACATCCTGGCCACCTGCACGCCCTACCAGGTGGGCAACCTGCCGGTCCGTGGGGAGCACTGCGCGTGGATGGAGTCGTCGGCGGTCGTCTACGCCAACTCCGTCCTCGGCGCCCGTACCAACTGCGAGGGGACGGCGTCCACCGGAGCTGCCAGCCTGACGGGGAAGGTCCCCTGCTGGGGCAACCACCTGCCGGAGAACCGCTACGGCACCCACCTGATCGACGTCGGGGTTCCGGTCGAGGGCTTCCTGGAGTGGGGCATGCTCGGCTACTTCGCCGGCGGGCTGGTGCAGGAGGAGCGCCCCGTAGTCGCCGGCGACATCGCACGGCCCGATCTCGCCGACCTCAAGCACTTCGGCGCCGCGGCCGCGACCTCAGGCGGGGTCGAGCTCTACCACATCCCCGGCATCACGCCGGAGGCCCCGACGCTGGAGGCGGCCTTCGGCGCGAGGCCGGTCCCGCCCGCCGTCACCTACGGGCCGGGCGAACGCCGTGCCGTCTACGACGACCTCAACTCACAAGGCTCGAGCGCCGAAGTCGACTTCGTGCTGCTGGGCTGCCCGCACGCCTCCGTCGAGCAGGTCTGGCGGGCAGCCAGGGCACTTGAAGGGCGCCGGCTCAGCCCCGCCACCGAGCTGTGGATCATGGTGCCACGGGCGCTCAAGGCGGTGGCCGACCGCAGCGGCTACACCGAGATCATCGAGCGGGCCGGCGGACGCGTGCTCAGCGACTCGTGTCCCGCGATGTCCCGGGCCGCACCGGCCGGCACCCGGGTGTTCGCCACGGACTCCGCGAAGCAGGCGCACTACCTGCCCGCCATCCTCGGCATCGAGGCGTGGTTCGGCTCGCTGGAGGAGTGCATCGACGCGGCCGTGACCGGCCGGTGGAGTGGAGGCCTGCCGTGATCACCCTGCACGGCAGGACCGTCGTCCCGGGGGTGGCCGAGGGCCAGGCGCTGGTGTCCTACGAGACGATCTCCGGCTGGGGCGGCATCGACCCGGAGAAGGGCGTCATCATCGAGCGGCGCCACGAGCTGTTCGGGCAGTCGTTCGCCGGAAGGATCCTGGTCTTCCCCGGAGCCAAGGGGTCCTCCGGATGGTCCGGGTTCTTCCAGAGCACCAGGCTGATGGGCAGCGCCCCGCTGGGCATGATCTTCACGGTGCTGACCACGAAGGTGGCCCTGGGTGCCGTCGTCACCCGCGTCCCTGCGGTGACCGGGCTCGACCGCGACCCGCTCGAGGTGATCAGGACCGGGGACCGGGTCCGGATCGACGCGGACAACGGTGTCGTAGAGGTCGAGCGGGTCGAGCGGGTCGAGCCCTGATGCCCTCCGGCGATCAGTCGAGGACCGCTCTGTATTGGCGATAGCCGATCGCGGCGGGTACAAATGGGGTATCGGAGCAGGCTTGAGGAGGCCCGCAGTGCGCCCCACGGCCGTACGAGCGGACACGCTTTCACCATCTCCCCCACCCACCGACGAGATCGCCTTCCGGTCGGCGTGCGCCCAGTTTGTGACCGGTGTCGTCGTCGTGACGGCGAGTTCGGCGCACGACGGGGACTGCGGCCTGACGGTGAACTCCTTCACGTCGCTGAGCCTGGACCCGCCGCAGATCATCGTGTGCTTAGCCGAGACCTCCAACACCTGGCACGTGATCCGCCGGTGCCGGGGCTTCGCCGTCAACGTGCTCTCCGCCACCGGCGGCGATCTCGCCCGGCATTTCGCTTCCAAGGGCTGGGACAAGTTCTCCGGCGTGCCGTTCCACCGCGGTCTCGTGGGGGCGCCGCTGCTGCGTGACGTGCTGGCCGTCTTCGAGTGCCGGCTCGTCGACGCGGTGGCCAGCCCCACGCACGCCATCGTCATCGGGCGGGTCGTGGCGTCCTGGCACGACGACAGCAAGCAGCCGCTGCTGTTCTTCCGGAGCACGATGCACGAGGGTCTTCATGCGCGTCCCGCGGACCGGTCCGGGTGCTGACCCGGCAGGTGATCCTGTTGCAGAGGCCACGGCCGAGTCTGCAGGAAGGCGCTCACCACCGGGTTCGGCTCGGGCTGCCACACCGCTCCGAGCCGGAACATCGGGGTGGGTTCCCTGAGGGGCCGGTAGACCACCCCTGGCCGCAGGACCGACTGGGTCGACGCCGGGACGAAGGCCACGCCCACCCCACCGGCGACCAGCCCCACCGCGACCAGCAGGTGGTTGACCTCGTGCACGATCCGGGGGCTGAAGCCGGCCTGCAGGCACAGCGCGATGTAGTAGTCGTGGAGCACCTGCTCCTGGGAGCGCGGGATCATGACGAACGCCTCGTCGGCGAGCGCGGCCAGCGGGATCTCCTCGAGATCGGCCAGCTCGTGGTCGTCGGGGACCGCGAGCATCACGGGTTCCTCGAGCACGGTCTCGCAGCACAGGGCGGTGTCCTCGATGGGCAGCCGCACGAAGGCCAGGTGCAGCTGGCTGCTCAGCACGCCATCGACGGCCACCCGGTTCGGCGACTCGCGCAGCACCAGCCGTACGTCCGGATACCGCAGCCGGTGGGCGCGCAGCGCCGGCGGCAACACGCTGTTGAGGGCGGGCGGGATGAAACCGATGACGAGAACGCCACGCTCTCCCCGACCGGCGGCCCGCGCGTGCTCGGCCGCCAGGTTCGCGTGGGCGAGAACCTGGCGCGCCTCACCGAGGAAGACGGCGCCCGCCTGGGTCAGCCGCACGCTGCGCTTCGTGCGCTCGAGCAGCCGCACGCCGACTTCCCTCTCGAGCGCCGCGATCTGCTTGCTGAGCGCCGGCTGCACGATGTGCAGCTGCTCGGCGGCCCGCCCGAAGTGCAACTCCTGCGCAACAGCCAGGAAGTAGCGGAGGTGCCGGAGCTCCACGGCCCGCACCGTAGCACGGTTTCCGGCCAGCGTGATCACCAAGAGTCATCGATCGCGAACCATCGTGCATTGGAGACCCCCGAGGCGACACGGCTAGCTTTCACCTGCAACGTCACCGCACGGATGAGGAGCGGCGATGACAGCGCGATCGCGGGCGGCGCTGCTGCCGGAGCAGCGCGACCTCCCGGTGCGCGGCACACGCATCAACCTCCTCACCGCGGGGAGTGGGGCGCCGCTGCTCTACCTGCACGGGGTAGGCGATCTGGGGACCTGGCCGCCGGCGCTCTCCGCGCTGGCGGAGCGGTACACCGTCATACGTCCTGACCACCCCGGGTTCAACGGCAGCGCCGACGGCGACGCGATCGACAGCGTGCACGACCTGGCGTTCTTCTACCTCGACCTGCTCGACGCCGCCGGCCTCGACAAGCCCACGGTCATCGGTACGTCGCTCGGCGGCTGGCTCGCGGCCGACCTCGCCACCATCGAGCCCGCGCGCGTCGAGCGGCTGGTGCTCGTCGGTGCGGCAGGGGTGCGGGCGGCGGCCCCCACGCCGGACATCTTCACCCTCGACCCGGTCGAGGTCGCGGAGCTCACCTGGGCGACCGAGGACGCCCGCGTTCCCGCCCTCGCGCAGGCCGCTTCGCTGGACCAGAACCCCGCGCTCTTCGAGCGCTACCTGCGTAACCGCATCGCCACCGCCCATCTCGGCTGGAACCCCTACCTGCACGACCCGAAGCTGCCGGCCCGGCTGCACCGCGTGAGTTGCCCGACGCTGCTCGTCTGGGGCGCGCAGGACCGCCTGCTGCCCCTGGAGTACGCGCGCCGGTGGTCCGAGTTGCTGCCGGATGCCCGGCTGGAGGTCATCGACGACGCCGGACACCTCCCTCTCGTCGAGCAGCCGGAGGCCGCTCTCGACGCCGTGCAGGGCTTCCTGGCGGAGGGGGGTGGCGTCGCGTGAGGTTCTTCGGCTTCCACCTGATGCCCTACCCCTACCTCCCGCAGGGCCACGTCGAGGGCCGCGACTCCAGCTGGGTGACGCTCAGCAACGCCGTCTTCGACCCGGTCCGCGGGCACGAGCTCTACCAGCGGTACCTGTCCGAGCTGGTCCTCTACGACGAGCTGGGCTTCGACGGCATCTGCGTCAACGAGCACCATCAGACCGCCTACGGCCTGATGCCCTCGCCGAACGTCACAGCGGCGATGCTCGTTCCGCAGACCAGAGGCAAGATCGCCATCCTCGGCAACGCCCTCCCGCTCCGTGATCACCCGCTGCGGGTGGCCGAAGAGGTCGCCATGCTCGACGTGATGTCCGGCGGGCGCATCATCTCCGGCTTCGTACGCGGGATCGGCGCCGAGTACCACACCTTCTCCATGGACCCCACGCAGTCCCGGGAGCGCTTCCACGAGGCGCACGACCTCATCGTCAAGGCGTGGACCGAGCCCGGCCCCTTCGAGTGGTACGGCACGTTCTACAAGCTGCGCGCCGTGAACCCGTGGCCGCGGCCGTACCAGCAGCCGCACCCCCCGATCTGGAGTCCCTCCCAGGGCAGCGGGGAGACCGTGGACTGGGCGGCCAGGAACCGTTACACCTACCTGCAGACCTACAGCGACCTGGGCACGATCAGGCGGGTGTTCTCGCAGTTCCGCGAGGCCGCCGAACGCCACGGCTACACCGCGGAGCCCGGGCAGCTGGGCTGGTCGCTGCCGGTGCTGGTCGCCGACACCGACGACGAGGCGCGCCGCGAGGCGGCCCGCCACCTCGACTTCCTGTTCAACACGCTGATCCGGATGCCCAGGGAGCTGTTCTTCCCGGCCGGCTACCTGAGCCTGGAGTCGACCACCCGCGTCATGGCGGGCAAGCGCGGACTCGGGACGAGCCCGATGGATCCCTACGAGCTGATCGAACGCGGTTACGCGATCGCCGGGTCGCCGGAGTCGGTGCGCCAGCAGATTGAGAGCTACCAGAAGGAGCTCGGGTTCGGCACGTTCAGCGGCATCTTCCAGTTCGGCACCCTCGACCACGAGCGCTTTCACAGCAGCGTGGCGCTCTTCGCCGATCGGGTGATGCCCGCGCTGCGGCCCCTCGGGGAGGGCGCCTCGCACGAGCCATCCGCCCGGATCGAAGGGATCCGACCATGAGTGACGACTCCACCGGGGCCCGACCGCGGCTTCGTACCAATGCGCTGTACTGGGTGGCCATGGCGGTGTGCGTCGTGATGGCCGTCGCGAGCTTCCCGTTCTGGCTCGACGGGCGGACCGGCCCGGTCGTGCTCGGCCTCCCGATCGCCTTCACCTACCACGCCCTCTACTGCGTGGCAGCCGTGCCGGTGCTCGGGCTGCTGTTCAAGGCCATCTGGCCGAAGGGGGACGGTGACACCGATGTTTGATCCCAATGTCACGGTCGTGGTCTTAGCGGCGGCGGCCTACTTCCTGTTGATGCTGGTGATCGGCCGGGTGAGCGCGCGCGGCGCGGGAACCGGCAGCCAAGCCTATTTCGTCGCGAGCCGGAAGCTGCGCGGTTTCGTGCTCTTCGCCTCGGTTTTCGGCACCAACATGACCGCGTTCGTCATGCTGGGTCTCGCGGGCCAGACCTACCGGCTCGGCCTGGGGACCTGGGGCATGCTGGCCGGCGCGGTCGTGCTGACCTTGCCGATCCACTTCTACTTCGGCTACCGCTGCTGGCTGGTCGCCCGGCGGTACGGTTACACATCGCCCGCGGAGTTCTACCGCGAGCGATACGCAAGCCCCGCGCTGGGGGTGCTGGCCTTCGTCTTCTTCGTGGCCTGGGTGCTGCCGGTCATCCTCACCGGGATCATCGGCAGCGGCCGCGTGTTCGAGGAGGCCAGTCGGGGTGCGATCCCGTACTGGCTGGGCGCCCTCATCGTCACCGCGGTCGTCGGGTACTACACGACCGTGGGCGGCATGCGCGCGACGGCCTGGACCAACGTCGCCCAGACCTGCATATTCCTCTCGTTCCTGGTGCTCGCCGTGCTCTGGGTGCCTGCGGTGACCGGAGGGCCGGGGAGGCTGTTCGAGCAGCTGCAGGCGGAGGCGCCGCAGCTGCTCACGCGCAGTTGGGGGGCGGCCGGCTGGGGGCCGGCGTTGAGCTTCTTCCTGCTGTTCAGCATGGCGAACTTCGCCACCCCCTACATCTGGATCCGGATGATCTCGGCGCAGTCCGGGCAGACGGCCCGCCGCCTCGCGACCTACTACCCGATCGCGGTGCTGAGCACGTGGGTCCCGGCCATCCTGCTCGGCCTGTGGGGCGCGGTGCTCGTACCCGGCCTCGAGGGGACCGCGTCGGACTCGGTCATCTTCGTGCTCAGCGGCGAGCTGTTCCCCACATGGATGGTGGCCTTCGGGATGCTCGGCCTGTTCGCCATCGTGATGTCGTCGATGGACGCCCAGGCGCTGACGCTCAGCAACTTCTTCACCGTCGACGTCCTGCAGCGCTACACGCGGCTGCGCGACAGCCTGCGCGTGGTGCGCTCCGCGCGACTGTTCGTGCTGGGCCTGCTGGTGCTGCTCTACCTGATCGCGCTGCTGCCGCTGCCCGCCGTGTTCAGCCTGTCGACCTTCGCCTTCACCGGGTTCATGGCGTTCTTCCCGTTGATGGTCGGGGGAGTGCTGTGGCGGCGGGCCACCCGGGCCGGGGCACTCACCAGCCTGCTCGTCGGCCAGATCGTCGCGATCGCCGGCTACCTCCAGCTCTATCCACCGGTACTCGGCCTGATGCCGCCCTTCTGGGTGGCCGTGTCTTCGTCGGGGAGCTTCATCGTGGTGAGCCTGCTCACCACGCCGCCCGACAGCGTGACCGTCGAGCGTTTCCACGGCGAGTGGGACCGGGTGTGGCGGCGAAACCCGCCGGCAGGCCGGGTGCCTACCCGCGAACCCGCCACGGAGACCGCCACGGAGACCGACACGGAGACCGCCACGGAGACCGCCACGGAGGTGGCTGCCGCCGACGGTGGCCGGGCACCTTCCACCCCGGCCTGAGGGCATTGACCGGGCACGGTCGGCGTCAGGCTTGGTGAGCGCTGGGGCGCCTGGTGAGGCCCGGGCAGCCGGCGGCGAGCCACGAAGTGGCGCTGACCACCGGTTCCGCCGTTCACCGTCGGCGATCGCGGTCCTGCGCCTACGGCTCCGCCCCGCCCGGCCCGCCCGCCCCGTCCGCGTCGGCGAGGCCCAGCAGGCGTGCGGCGTTGTCCCTGAGGATGAGCGGACGGACGGCAGGCTTGATCGGCAGCGTGTCGAAGTCGGCGAGCCACCGCTCCGGGGTGAGGAGCGGGTAGTCGGTGCCGAAGAGCACCTTGTGGCGCAGCAGGGTGTTCGCGTGGTTCACGAGCCGGGGCGGAAAGTACTTCGGCGACCACCCGGACAGGTCGATGTAGACCTGGGGCTTGTGGCCGGCGATGGCCAGCGCCTCGTCCTGCCAGGGCACCGAAGGGTGCGCCATCACGATCGGCATGTCGGGGAAGTCCACCGCGACGTCGTCGAGGTAGAGCGGGTTGGAGTACTTCAGGCGCACGCCACCCCCACCCCGCTGCCCGGGTCCTACGCCCGTCTGCCCGGTATGGAAGACGGCGGGCAGCCGGTGCTCGGCGATGACCTCGTACAGCGGGTAGGCATCCCGGTCGCTCGGGTAGAACTGCTGCTGGCTCGGGTGGAACTTGAAGCCCCGTACGCCGAAGTGCTCGATGAGGCGGCGCGCTTCGCGCACCCCCGCCCGGCCCCTGGCCGGATCGACGCTGGCGAAGGGCAGGACGGTGTCGCTGTGCTGGCTCGCCAGCTCGGCGATCTCCTCGTTCGTCACGGGCGCCGCCACCCCGGCCACGTCCACCATGAACGCGACGCAGAGCATCCGCCGGGCGCGGTACTCCGCCGCGAGCTCCGGGAGGGTGGGGCGGGCGGAGAAGCCGAAGACCCGCTCCAGCGAGGACTGCGCGTCGTCGAGTCCGTGCGTGCCGCCGTCGATCGAGCGCAGCACGTGGGTGTGCACGTCGATCGCGACGACGTCATCGAGGTGGCCGGGCGGTATGGGCACGGGCGGGTTCCTAGGCAATTGAAAGTAAACCAACGACATTCTGTCCAGCTGTCGTCCGGTGAATTGTCGTTGTTAATGTTGGGTCGTTGTCAAGCACTTCCTGCTCCACCCGGCAGTCGAACGTAAGGGTGCAGACTGTGGTGATGGTGACGACGAGCGACGTCCGCCGGGTGGACTTCGGCTACTTCATTCGGCCGGCCGAGGAGACGGGGACCGGATGCCCGCGGGTGGAACCGGTCCTCGGCTACGTCCTGGCACATCGCGGCGGCCTGCTGCTGTTCGACACGGGCATCGGCGCCGGCGAGCCTGGCGTGGACGCCCACTACCGGCCGTCCCGGCGAGACCTGGGGGCCGCGCTGGCCGGCGCGGGCGCCTCCGGTCAGGATGTGCGGTGGGTGGTCAACTGCCACCTGCACTTCGACCACTGCGGGGGTAACCCCGACCTGGCGGGCAGGCCCATCTTCGTACAGCGGACCGAGCTCTCCCAGGCCCGCACCGTCGAGCACTACACGCTGCCGCACCTCGTCGACTTCGACGGGGCGCGTTACGAGGAGGTGGACGGGGACGTCGAGATCCTGCCCGACGTCTGGGTCCTCCCGACCCCGGGACACACCGACGGCCACCAGTCCCTGGCCATCCGCTGCGACGACGGAACGGTGGTGCTGGCCGGGCAGGCGCACGACTCCGCGACCGCCTACACCGGCGATCAGCTCGCCTGGCGGGCACGCAACGACGCGGTCGCCGACCCGTTGCCGCTTCACCGCCCATGGATCGAGCGGCTGCAGGGATTCGATCCCTCGCGCATCCTGTTCGCCCACGATCAAGCGGTCTGGGAACCTGCGTCGAGCAGGTAGCACACCGGCGGTGGCGCGACGAAAGACAACAGCGCTCACGACCGCAAATCCAACAGTCATTGATAGGCTGCCTGCGCAGTGCAGGACAGGCCCGTACCCGTCCGCACAGCCGTGATCGAGAGGAGCGCCATGTCTGTTCGCAGCACCCCGCCGTTTCGAGCAGACCACGTCGGCAGCCTGCTGCGCCCACCCGAGCTGCTCAGCGCCCGCGAGGACCGCGCCGCTGGCCGGATCTCCGCGGACGAGCTGCGCGCCGTCGAGGACGAGGCGATCCGCTCGGTGGTGAAGATGCAGGAGGAGGTGGGGCTGCAGTCCGCCACCGACGGCGAGTTCCGCCGGACGACCTGGCACATGGACTTCATCTACCAGCTCGGCGGCATCACGCAGGCCGAGGAGCACATCAAGGTCAGGTTCGTCAACGAGGGCGGGACGATCGAGTTCGAGCCCGCGGCGCTGCGCGTGGACGCCAGGATCGGGCTGGAGCATACGATCTTCGGCGAACACTTCGAGGCGCTCCAGGGCTTCACCACGGCGGCCACGCCGAAGCTCACCGTTCCCTCGCCGAACATGGTGCACTACCGCGGCGGACCCGCGGCGATCGACCGCGAGGTCTACCCCGACGTCGAGGAGTTCTGGAGCGACCTGGCCGCGGCCTACGCCGAGCAGGTCCGGCGGCTCGACCAGCTGGGCTGCCGCTACCTGCAGTTCGACGACACCAGCCTGGCCTACCTCAACGACCCGAACGAGCGGGCGGAGATCGCGCGGCGCGGGGAAGACGCCGATCACCTGCACCTGCGCTACATCAGGCAGATCAACGACGCGCTCCAGCACAAGCCCGAGGGCATGACGGTCACCACCCACATGTGCCGCGGCAACTTCCGCTCGTCATGGGTCGCCGAGGGCGGCTACGACTTCGTCGCCGAGGCGCTGTTCAGCGAGCTGGCCGTGGACGGGTTCTTCCTGGAGTACGACGACGCGCGCTCGGGCGGGTTCGAGCCGCTGCGCTTCGTCCCGAAGGGCAAGATGGTCGTGCTCGGCCTGGTGACGACCAAGCACGGCGAGCTGGAGACCAAGGACCGGCTCAAGCGGCGCATCGAGGAGGCCAGCCGGTTCGTGCCGCTCGACCAGCTCTGCCTGTCGCCGCAGTGCGGCTTCTCCTCCACCGTCGAGGGGAACACGCTCAGTCATCAGCAGCAGGTGGACAAGCTGCGCCTCATCGTCGAGACGGCCCAGGAGGTCTGGGGCTGAGACCGGCTCCGGGGCTACCACCGGCCGGCCGGGCGGTCAGCTGGTCTCGACGGGCGGCGGGGGCGGTACGGGGCCGCGGCCGGCGCCCGTCGTCGGGCAGGTGACGGCGTCGTCTGCGGCGACCGTTACCCGCAGCGTGCCGATGCCGGAGAGTTCGAGTTCGACGTCGTCGCCGGGGCTGATCGGCCCGACACCGGCCGGTGTCCCGGTCGCGATGACGTCGCCCGGCTCCAGGGTCATGACGGAGGACACGTACGAGACCAGGGCCGGGACGTCCCAGATCAGGTCCCGGGTGTTCGCCTCCTGCCGCAGCCGTCCGTTCACCCGGCATGTCAGGTCGACGTTGTCCGGCCGGCCGAACTCCTCGCCGGTGACCAGCCACGGCCCGAGCGGGGCGAAGGTGTCGAAGGACTTGCGGGTCGACCGGTCCTCCCCGCCCCGCATCGTGATGTCCAGCAGTCCCGTATAGCCGAAGACGTGGTCGAGCGCCGCGTCCACGCTCACGTTCCGGGCGCGGCGCCCGATCACGACCGCGAGCTCGCCCTCCTGGTCGAACCTCCGGTCGGTGTAGGGGAGCTGGATTGGCCCGTCCGGGCCGACCAGTGCAGACGGCGCCTTCAGGAAGACGCCGAGCGAGGTGATGTGGTGCTCCTCGCTCATCTCCGACATGTGGTCGAGGTAGTTCACCGGTGCCGCGACGATCTTCGTGGGGTCGGGGACCGGCGGGCCGAGCCGCACCGCGGACAGGGGGAGCGAGGCACGGTGCTCCGGCCCCTCCAGGCGCGGCCTCACCTGCGGCCAGTCGCGGATGAGGCCGCGCATCGCCCCGTTCGTTCCGCCCGTCACGGCGCGGACCTCGTCCGTCACGTCGGCGATCCGCTGACCGGCGACGAGGCCGACCCGGTCGTCGTCGAAGGTGGCGAGCAGCACGGGCGTCTCCTGTGAACGGCCGGACGGCGAAATCCGGATGGCTTACGCGGCGCCCTCGGCGTCGAAGGTGCCGGCGACCGCCTGGTGCTCGGGCAGCGTCTCGGTCCGGTCCAGGCCGAGCGCCTCGAGCACCGGGGCGTCGCTGATGGTGAACAGGTCGGCGGGTTCCTCGGCCTCGTGGTCGACGGCCGCCCAGGACGGGACGGCGAACATGTCACCGGCCCGCCAGTGCATGCGGGTGCCGTCGACCACGCTCGACCCCGAACCCCGGAAGGCGACGACCACGCTGCTGCCGGCGCTCCGCCGGGACGGGGTACGCCGCCCCGGCCGCAGCCGGTGCATGGCGCAGCGCATGGTAGGGAGCGCGTCCCGCCCGCTGGCCGGGTCGACGTAGGTCACGCCGACCATCGGCGCGTCGTCGCGGGTCTCCAGCAGGCCGTCGAGCGTCCGGTCGGTGTCGGCGAAGCGGTAGGCGAGCAGTGGTGAATGGCGCCCGGGCGGTTCGAGCCCCTCGGGCCGCAGCCCAGGGGCGCCGTACACCTTCTCGCTGTCGCTGCGCGGCGGCGCCGGCTGGTTGGG
>JBOHCZ010000350.1:0-1787 GCA_050699195.1 Streptomycetales bacterium | reverse complement strand
CGAGTAGAAGCCCGTGGCGTGGGCGTACAGCGGCCCGGCAGAGTACCGGCGAAGGTACTTCAGCCAGTCGTCGGTGGGCGTCGAGTAGGAAACCTCCCGGCCCTCGACCACGATGGGCCCGCGTTCACGGCTGTACTCCTCGAGCAGCTTGCGGGTGTTCCCGGGCCGGTTGGCGTAGTCCTCGGCCTTGACGACCTGTACGTAGTTGGCGTTCACGAGCAGCAGCCCGAAGAGCACCATGCACAGCAGGGCGACCCGGCGCAGCGGGTTGTTCATCGGCGCACCACCTGCGTCATGGCTTCGTCGAGTGCGGGACTGGGGGGCGGCAGCGGCTGCCGTGCGGAGTCACTGATGCGCAGGAGCAGGGCGATGAGGGCCCAGTTGGCGACAAGCGACGAGCCGCCGTAGGAGAGGAACGGCGTCGTGAGGCCGGTCAGCGGGATGAGCTTGGTGACCCCGCCCACGACCACGAACACCTGAAGCGCGATGGTCACCGCGAAGCCCGCCGCGAGCAGCTTCCCGAACTGGTCGCGCGCGGCGATCGCGATGTGCAGGCCGCGTTCGACGATGAACCCGTAGACCAGCAGGACTGCCATCAGGCCGGTCAGGCCGAGCTCCTCCCCGACCGCCGCGATCACGAAGTCGCTGGCGGCGAACGGCACGAGCTCGGGTCGGCCCTGGCCGAGGCCTGAGCCGAGGATCCCCCCGCTCGAGAGGCCGTAGAGCGCCTGGACGAGCTGGTAACCCTGGCCCTGCGGGTCGGAGAACGGGTCGAGCCAGATGGTCACCCGCTCCTGGACGTGACCGAAGATCGTATAGGCGAGGAACGCGCCAGACAGGAACATCCCGATGCCGAAGATCAGCCACGACGTCCGCTCGGTCGCGATGTAGAGGGTGATGACGAAGGCGCCGAAGAACAGCAGCGAGGTGCCCAGATCGCGCTCGAAGACCAGCACGCCGAGGCTGAGGATCCAGGCCACGATGATGGGTCCGAGGTCGCGGCCCCTTGGCAGGTCGATCCCGGCGACCCGCTTGCTCGCGAGGGCCAGCACGTCGCGCTTCACCACGAGATAGCCGGCGAAGAACACCATGAGCACGAGCTTCGCCGCCTCCGCCGGTTGGAAGGAGAATCCCGCGACCTGGATCCAGATCCGGGCGCCGTGGATCGTGGCCCCGAGACCGGGCGTCAGCGGGAGCAGCAGCAGCGCGAGTCCGGCGACCATCGCCGTGTAGGTGTAACGCTGCAGGGTCCGGTGATCGCGGACCAGAACGAGGACGAGGATGAAGAGCCCGACGCCCACCGTTGTCCACGTGAGCTGGGCGGGTGCGAGGGTGTCGGGCGGGCCGCCCCCGAACTGGCGGGCGGCCTCGGCCTCGGCAAGGTCGATGCGGTGGATGAGCGCAAGGCCGAGCCCGTTGAGCAGGATCACCGCCGGCAGCAGCAGGGGGTCGGCGTAGGGCGCGAAGCGCCGCACCGCCAGATGCGCCGCGGCCGCGAGGACAGCCAGCCCGAGGCCGTAGGACAGCAGGCTGACCGGCAGCCGGCCCTGCGCGCCCAGGCCCACCGCGGCGTACGCGGCCAGGCCGATCCCCAGGGCGAAGAGGATCATGACGAGTTCGGTGCCGCGCCGGGTCCGTTCGCTGGGAGGGGAAGTGGATTTGCTCATGTTTCGAAACTCACCCAGCCTCGCCCCCGCACTCGTCGGAGACCCCGCGGCCTGTGGGGCGCGGGGTGGCGGAAGCCGATGGCGAGGGTCACATACCCGGCCGCTGCGGCACTCTTGGTC
>JBOHCZ010000349.1:0-6131 GCA_050699195.1 Streptomycetales bacterium | reverse complement strand
GACCAGGACCGCGAGCGCGACGGCGGCCTGCAGGAGGAGCCGGCCGGCGGGACGCGGCGCGCGCCCGGTCACGTGGCCCCCGCGAGCAGGTCGGGTGCCCGCACGACGAGCCGCCGCTCGTCGGCGTAGGCGAGCCACTCGGAGACTTCGGCCAGGGGGACCCACGCAACCTCCGCGACCTCGACGTCGGCGTCGGACAACTCACCACCCGCGGCGCGCAGGAGGTAGTGGTGGACCGTCTTGTGCACGCGGCGGTCCTCCGCGACGAACCAGAAGTCGATCGTCCCCAACGGTGCGACCAGCTGCCCACGAATGCCGGTTTCCTCCTCGACCTCGCGTACGGCCGCCTCCGCTGCGCTCTCGCCGTCCTCGATGTGCCCCTTCGGGAGGGACCACAACAACCTGCCGCGCCGGTCGCGACGCGCGATCAACGCGGCCCGGGTGACTGGTCCTCCGGTGTCGACGACCAGCCCGCCCGCGGACGTCTCCTCGACCCGCCTGAGGCGTCGTCGGCGGGACGACATGCTTCTCGGGCGGGTCATTCCTGCATCGTAATTGCAGTTCCACGGCGTGGGATGCGGGCACGGAAGGGTGGCCCGGGCACCGTAACCTTGACTCCCGTGCCGAACGAGAATCGCTCCTCCGAGGGCCGCCGCCTCACCGTGGCCCAGCGGCGTGCGGTCGTCGAGTTGCTCAGGGTCTCGCCGGTGGCCGACGATCTCGGGCGCCGGTTCGCCGCCCGCGGCCACGAGCTGGCGCTGGTGGGCGGCTCGGTACGCGACGCGCTGCTCGGGCGGCTCGGCGACGACCTCGACTTCACGACCGACGCGAGACCCGCCCGGGTGCTCGAGCTCATCGACGGCTGGGCCGACGCCGTCTGGGAGATCGGCATCGCCTTCGGCACGGTCGGCTGCCGAAAGGGTGACTACCGCCTGGAGATCACGACGTACCGCTCGGAGTCCTACGATCGGGCGTCGCGCAAGCCGGACGTGTCCTACGGCGAGTCGCTCGAGGACGATCTCGGGCGCCGGGACTTCACGATCAACGCCATGGCCGTGGCGCTCCCCGGCACCACGTTCGTCGACCCCTACGGCGGCCTGCACGACCTTGCCCGCGGCCTGCTGGGTACCCCGGGGCGTCCCGAGGACTCCTTCGCAGACGATCCCCTGAGGATGCTGCGCGCGGCCCGGTTCGCCGCGCAGTTGGGGTTCGACGTAGCGCCGGAGGTCATCACGGCGATGACCGCGATGGCCCCGCGGCTTGAGATCGTCTCCGCCGAGCGGGTACGCGAGGAGCTGGTCAAGCTGGTGTGCGGGCCGTACCCGCGGCCCGGGCTCACCCTGCTCGTCGAGACCGGGCTGGCCGATCACGTGCTTCCCGAGGTCCCGGCGCTGCGGCTCGAGATCGACGAGCACCACAGGCACAAGGACGTCTACGACCACACGCTCACCGTTCTCGAGCGAGCGATCGAGCTGGAGCCGGACGGGCCCGACCTGGTGCTCAGGCTGTCCGCGCTGCTGCACGACATCGGCAAGCCGAGGACGCGCAGGTTCGAACCCCAGGGTGGCGTCTCCTTCCATCACCACGAGGTGGTGGGCGCGCACATGGCGCGCTCGCGGCTGCGCGCCCTGCGGTTCTCACGGGAGGTCGTCGAGGACGTCACCCGACTCGTCGAGCTGCACCTGCGCTTCCACGGCTACGGTACGGGTGAGTGGACGGACTCGGCGGTACGCCGGTACGTACGCGATGCCGGGCCGCTGCTCGACCGGTTGCATCTGCTTACCCGTTCGGACTGCACGACCCGCAACCGCCGCAAGGCCGAGGCGCTGGCCGGCGCCTACGACCACCTCGAGCAGCGCATCGTGCAGCTCAAGGAGCAGGAGGAGCTCGAGGCGATCCGGCCCGATCTCGACGGCAACGAGATCATGGCGATCCTCGGGGTCCCGCCCGGACCTGTGGTCGGCAGGGCCTACCGCTACCTACTCGACCTGCGCCTGGAGAAGGGGCCGCTCGGCAAGCAGGCCGCCACCGAGGAGCTGCTGAGATGGCACGCGCGGCAGCACCCCGGCACCCCCTGAGGAGGGTGGTCATCGTGCGGATGCGCCGCAAGCCAAGGCGGGCCCGGGCCGGGATCAGCCGACCCGGTGCGGAGCTCCCGGGGGCGGCGCACTGACCTCTGAAGCCCTCTCAGTGCAGCTCGAGGATCATCGAGTCGTACACCGGGGCCGTGCTCCAAGGCCGGGTCTGCCCCACTTCCGGTACCCCCACGCTGCGTAAGCAGCCTGTGCCGGTGCGGCTTCAGGCTCCGGGCGCATGGTGAGCGTGACCCGCTCGACCGCAACGCCGTCGAGCAGCTTGGCGTGCAGTCGGGCGGCGATGCCGCGGCGGCGCCAGGGCTTGCGCACCGCCAACTCGATGATGACGAACGTCCGCTCGCCGGTCTCGCGAGTGAAGGTCTCCGGGAGCGGCGGCAGCAGCCCGTCCCACCACAGCGTGTCTCTGGGCAACCGGTAGCCGAAAGTGAACCCGACGACCTCGGCGCCGTCGCGGGCCAGCACCACCCGGAACCCCGGCCGCTTGGCCTGCCGTTTGAAGCGCTCGACGAACTCGGACACTTCACGCGGCCCTTCGCGGTACGGCGGCTCCACGTACACCTCTTCGTAGGCGGGCAGGATGGCGTCGAGCTGTGTGCCCGCCCCCTCGCCGTCCCAGTGATGCACGGCGACCTGCCCGGCCATGAGCACCCTCCCGCGGTTCAGCGGACGTACTCGGACAACGCCTCGACGGACTCGCGCACGGCGCCACTCCGGGCCCTGCCATCGATGCGGACAGTGGACTGACAAGGGCGTCGTGCGCTGGTTCCCACGTCAGTCCGCCGCCGATCTGCGCCTGATCTTTCACGCGGACTCCTCGGAGTGCACGTGAGACGACCGCACGCTGCTGCGACGACCCGCGTGTGGTTAGCCCACGGTGGAGGGTCGCGCGTCGCCCGCGCGGCGCCGCGCAAGACCGTACGCGAGCGATGTCAGGGCGTAGCCCACGGCGACGAACACCAGCACTGGGTAGGACTTCCCGCTCGGCGGCAGCGCCAGCGCCGCGAACAGCGCCGCCGAGACGAACGACACGTTGAACAGCACGTCGTAGAACGAGAACACCCGGCCGCGGTACGCGTCGTCGATGGACTCCTGGACGATCGTGTCCACACAGATCTTGGTGGCCTGGGCGACCACTCCCAGGAGGAAGGCACCGATCACGAGCGTGGCCTCCAGGTAGGGGACCCCGAGGACGATCTGGACGACGGCCGCCGCGGTGAGGCAGATGGTCACCCACGCCGAGGTCGACACCCGCCGGGTGACCTCCGGGGTGACCAGTGCCGCCACGAAGTACCCGACGCCCGAGGCGGCGAAGACCATCGCAAGACCGCCGAGCCCGGCCTGCACCTGCCAGGGCTCGTTGAAGTAGTTGCGGTACAGCAGGATCGTCGCGATCAGGGAGATGCCGTAGAAGAACCGGTGCGCGCCGATGGCCGCGAGCGCCTGGCCGGCGGCCCGGTGGTGCCAGACGTGCCGCCCCCCGTCGACGAGCCCGCGTGCCACACGGCGCAGCGCCTCGCGTGCCTCGGGCAGCTCGGCGTCGTAGTCCGGGCCCAGCAGGTCCTTGTCCATCCGGCTCGCCGCGAGCGCCGCGCACAGATAGACAGCGGCCGACAGCAGCACGACGGCCGCCGTCTCGGCGGCCTCCCGGCCGAGCAACTCGCGCGCGGCGAAGCCGACGAGCGCCCCGGTGACCGCCGCGATCGTGCCCGACGTGGTGGACACGGAGTTCGCCATCACGAGATCGCGTGGCCGGACGACGTGGGGCAGCGAGGCGGACAGCGCCGCGAGGAAGAAGCGGTTGACGCTGATGAGGGCGAGCGCCGTGAGGTAGAACGCGACGCCCGCCTGACCGGCCGCCACCAATGTGGTGACCACGAGTCCCAGCAGCGCGCGCACGACGTTGCACGCGACCAGCACCTGGCGGCGACGCCACCGGTCGAGGAACACGCCGGCGAACGGCCCGACGATCGAGTAGGGCAGCAGAAGGGCGGCGAAGGCCGCCGCGGCCTTGTCCGCCGACGTGTGGCGTTCGGGAGAGAAGAAGACGTAGGAGGCGAGCGCGACCTGGAACACGCCGTCGGAGGTCTGGGAGATCAGGCGGGTGGCGTAGAGGCGACGGAAGTCACGCTCGCGGATGACGGCACGCAGGTCGGCGAGGAAGGACACGTCCTGAGGCTAGCGGGGGCGCCCGGCCACGCCGTGCAACGGGCCGTGGGCAGGCAGTCGCCGGGGCCCCCGCAGCCCCGCGCCCAGGACGGGCCCCTAGCGGTCGACCTCGGCGCGGATGAAGCGTTCGACGAGCTCGTGTGCCTCGCTGTCGTGGTACTGCACCGGCGGGGACTTCATGAAGTAGGAAGACGCCGACAGGATCGGCCCGCCGATGCCCCGGTCCTTCGCGATCTTCGCGCACCGGATCGCGTCGATGATCACCCCTGCGGAGTTCGGGGAGTCCCACACCTCGAGCTTGTACTCCAGGTTGAGCGGCACATCGCCGAAGGCCCGGCCCTCGAGGCGGACGTAGGCCCACTTGCGGTCGTCGAGCCACGCGACGTAGTCCGAGGGGCCGATGTGCACGTTCCTCGCGCCAAGGTCGTGGGTGACCTGCGAGGTGACCGCCTGGGTCTTGGAGATCTTCTTGGACACCAGGCGCTCGCGCTCGAGCATGTTCATGAAGTCCATGTTCCCGCCGACGTTGAGCTGCATCGTACGGTCGAGAACCACCCCGCGGTCCTCGAAGAGCCGCGCCAGCACCCGATGCGTGATCGTCGCGCCCACCTGTGACTTGATGTCGTCGCCGATGATGGGCACCCCCGCCGCGGTGAACCTGTCGGCCCACTCCTTGGTGCCCGCGATGAAGGCCGGCAGGGCGTTGACGAACGCCACGCCGGCGTCGACCGCGCACCCGGCGTAGAACCGCGCGGCCTCCTCCGAGCCCACCGGCAGATAACAGACCAGCACGTCGGCGCGGCTGTCCCGGAGCGCCTGTACGACGTCGACCGGCTCCTCGGCAGACTCCTCGATCATTTCGCGGTAGTACTTGCCGAGGCCGTCGTGGGTGTGGCCGCGCTGCACCAGGAGGTCGGTAGGCGGTACCTGGCAGATCTCGATGGTGTTGTTCTCGCTCGCCGTGACGGCCTCGGAAAGGTCCCGGCCGACCTTCTTGCCGTCGACGTCGAAGGCCGCCACGAACTCGATGTCGCGGACGTGGTACTCCCCGAGCTGGACATGCATGAGCCCCGGTACCCGGCCCCCCGGGTCGGCGTCCCGGTAGTACTCGACACCCTGGACCAGTGACGCCGCGCAGTTGCCGACGCCAGCGATGGCTACGCGAACCGAACCCATCTCCGTCGTGCTCCTGTTCTTCTCGGCCGATCAGGACGAGGCGTCCCTCGACTCGTCCCGCGGCTCCCTGATAGATGTCGCGCCCGACTCGTCGGCCCGCTCGGTGGCGATGAGCTCGTTCAGCCACCGGACCTCGCGCTCCACGGACTCGAGGCCGTGCCGCTGCAGCTCCAGCGTGTAGCTGTCGAGCCTCTCGCGGGTGCGTGCGATCGACGCGCGCACCCGATCGAGGCGCTCCTCCAGCCGGATGCGGCGGCCTTCCAGGATCCGCATGCGGACGTCGGCGGAAGTCCGGCCGAAGAACGCGAAACGTACGCCGAAGTTCTCGTCCTCCCACGAGGCCGGCCCGCACTCGGCGAGCAGTTGCTGGAACCGTTCCTTGCCCTCGGCGGTCAGCTTGTAGACGATCTTCGAACGCTTGCCGCCCAGCGCTCGTGCGGTGCGGTCGCTCTCCTCGGCGATCCAGCCCTGCGCGAGCAGATCCTTCAGGCAGGGGTAGAGCGTGCCGTAGGAGAAGGCGCGGAACGGTCCGAAGAGCGCCCACAGCCGCTTGCGGAGCTCGTACCCGTGCATCGGAGACTCGTGGAGCAGCCCCAGGACGGCGAGATCCAGCACGCCCGCGCGCCTCACCATGGACTCCCCACCTTCCCCCGGACCCGTGCGTCTCGATGTATCGAAGCGATACATCGAGAC
>JBOHCZ010000348.1:0-8007 GCA_050699195.1 Streptomycetales bacterium | reverse complement strand
CGCCGGCACCCTGGCTCGCGGTCACCGGGACCAACGGCAAGACCACGACGGTGCGCATGCTGGGCGCGATCCTCGAGGCGGCCGGGTACCGGGCGGCGGTCGCGGGGAACGTCGGCACGCCGCTGCTCGACGTGGTGCTCGCCGACCCGCCCTACGACGTGATCGCGGTCGAGCTCTCGAGCTTCCAGCTGCACTGGTCGGACTCGGTCGAGCCGCAGGCCGCCGCGGTCCTCAACATCGCGCCTGACCACGTCGACTGGCACGGCTCGCTGGCGGCCTACGCCGCGGACAAGGCGCGCATCTACCGCGGTACCGCAACCGCCGTGTTCAACGTCGACGACGCGTGGGCCCGCGCGCTCGCCCCGGACCGGCCCGGCACGGTCGGGTTCACGCTCGGACCTCCGGAGGCTGGGCAGCTGGGGATGGCCGGCGATTTCCTCGTCGACCGCGCTTTCCCCGGCGACCCTGCCGACTCTGCCGACTCTGGTGCCGTGCTGGCCCGGGCCGACGACGTGCGGCCCTACGCTCCCCACAACCTCTCCAACGCGCTCGCCGCCGCGGCACTCGCCCGCTCCCACGGCGTGCCCGCCCGGGCCGTGGCGCAGGGGCTGCACGCCTTCCGCCCCGACCCCCATCGCATCACCCATGTGGCCACCATCGACGACGTGGCCTACGTCGACGACTCCAAGGCGACCAACCCGCACGCCGCCGCGGCATCGCTGGCCGCCTACCCGTCGGTCATCTGGGTCGCCGGCGGGCTCGCCAAGGGAGCGGCCTTCGAGGACCTCGTCGCCGGCGCCGGCCAGCGGCTCCGTGCGGTGGTGCTCGTGGGGGCGGACCGGGCGGTCATCCGGGACGCACTCGCGCGACACGCGCCGGAAGTACCGATCGTCGAGCTCCCCGAGGTCGACACTGGGGTCATGGACCGTGCCGTCGTCGAGGCCGCCCGGCGTGCTCAGCCGGGCGACACCGTGCTGCTCGCGCCAGGCTGCGCATCCTGGGACATCTTCGCCAACTACGGCGAGCGGGGCGACCGGTTCGCCGAGGCGGTGCACCGCCTCGCGTCGCCGCGGGACTGACGCACCGTGGTGTCGACGGCCGGGTCACCGGCCGGTTCCCCCTCCCGCAGGTCCCGGCTCCGCGAGCGGGCCGACGCGCTCGCGCGGCTGTTCCAGCGCCCGCTCACGTCCTACTACCTGCTGCTGGGCGCCACCTCCCTGCTCGTGCTGCTGGGGCTCGTGATGGTGCTTTCGGCGTCCAGCGTCACCTCGTTCGAGAGCTTCGGGTCGTCGTTCTACTTCTTCTGGCGACAACTCGCCTGGGTGGCCTGTGGCGTGCCGCTGATGGTCGTCGCCGCCCGGCTGCCTGTCCGCGCCTACCGGCTGCTCGCCTACCCGCTGCTCCTCGGCTCGCTCCTGCTGCTCATGCTCGTCCTGGTGCCAGGCATCGGTGTCACGGTCAACGGCAACCGCAACTGGATCGCGTTCGGCGGCCCGTTCCGTATCCAGCCCTCCGAGCTGGCGAAGCTCGCCCTCGTGCTCTGGGGGGCCGACCTGCTTGCCCGCAAGCACAAGCTGCTCGACCAGTGGAAGCACATGCTGGTACCGCTGGTGCCCGCCGGGTTCATCGTCATCGGGCTGGTGATCTTCGGACGCGACGTCGGCACCTCGGTGATCCTCTTCGCGATACTCCTGTCGCTGCTGTGGATCGCGGGTGCCCCGCTGCGCCTGTTCGCCGGCATGGTCAGCCTCATCGCGGTGGGCTCGGTCTATCTGATCCGGGCCGAGCAGTACCGTCTCGAGCGGGTTCGCAGCTTCTGGGACCCGTTCAGCGACTACTACGGTTCCGGATGGCAGGCCGCGCAGAGTATCTTCGCGCTCTCCACCGGCGGCTGGTTCGGCGTCGGACTCGGCGCGAGCCGCGAGAAGTGGGGCCAACTTCCCGAGGCACACACCGACTTCATCTTCGCCATCATCGGCGAGGAGCTCGGTCTGGCCGGCACCCTCACCGTGCTGACCCTGTTCGGCGCCCTCGGCTACGCCGGCCTGCGTATCGCCGTGCGGAGCAGAGATCCGTTCGTGCGACTCACGGCGGGAGGGGCCACCGCCTGGCTCCTGGTACAAGCTATGGTCAACGTCGGCGCGGTGCTGGGAGTACTCCCCGTCACCGGCATTCCCTTGCCGCTCGTCTCGTACGGAGGTTCGGCTCTGCTCCCGACCATGTTCGCCCTGGGCATGCTG
Organism: Streptomycetales bacterium; assembly: GCA_050699195.1. Classification (GTDB taxonomy): domain Bacteria; phylum Actinomycetota; class Actinomycetes; order JBOHCZ01; family JBOHCZ01; genus JBOHCZ01. Next base: position 5,767 of record JBOHCZ010000348.1, on the reverse strand, counting down.
CTGTCCTTCGCCAAGCGTGAGCCCGGCGCGCAGGCCGCACTCGCGGCTCGCGGGCCGGGTGGCGTGCGCCGTGCGCTGGACTGGATGACACCCGGCCGGGGGCGGTGAGTTCCGGTGACCCTGCACGTCGTCCTCGCAGGCGGGGGGACCGCCGGCCACATCGAGCCGGCCCTCGCGGTCGCCGACGCGCTGCGCCGCAGCGACGCCTCCATCGGCATCACCTGTCTTGGGACATCCCGCGGTCTCGAGTCGCGGCTGGTGCCTGAGCGGGGCTATGACCTCGAGCTGATCACTCCGGTTCCGCTGCCGCGCCGGCCCACGCCCGCGCTGCTGCGGGTGCCAGGGCGGCTCGCCGGGACGGTCCGCGAGACCCGCCGGATCCTCGACCGGGCCGGGGCCGCCGTCGTGGTCGGGTTCGGTGGCTACGTCGCCCTGCCCGGGTATCTCGCCGCCCGTGGCCGGGGCACCCCGATCGTCGTGCACGAGGCCAACGCCCGGCCGGGGCTGGCCAACCGGATCGGCGCCAGGCTCACCGATCACGTCGCGGTCGGCACCCCCGGCACCCGCCTGCCGCACGCCCGCTACGTGGGTATCCCGCTGCGGCGGTCGGTCGCGACCCTCGACCGCGAGGCGCTGCGGGACGAGGCGCGCAAGACGCTCGGACTCGACCCCGACCTGCCCACGCTGCTGGTCTTCGGGGGGTCGCAGGGTGCGCGGCGGCTCAACGAGACCATCGGCGCCGCCGCCCGCGACGTCCTCGCCGCCGGGGTGCAGGTGCTGCACGCCACGGGGAGTGCCCATGCGGTCGACGTGCCGCAGGCCTCCGCGGCCGCCGTCCCGCCCTACGTCGCGGTGCCCTACCTGGACCGGATGGAGTTCGCCTACGCCGCCGCCGACCTGGCGTTGTGCCGTGCCGGGGCGATGACGTGTGCCGAGCTGGCCGCGGTGGGCTTGCCCGCCGCGTACGTTCCGCTGCCGATCGGCAACGGAGAGCAGCGACTCAACGCCGCCCCCGTCGTGCGGGCAGGTGGCGGGATGATGGTCGACGACGTGGCCCTCACCCCGGAGTGGGTCGTGAACGAGTTGCTTCCCGTGCTCGCCGACCGGGGGCGGCTGGCCGCGATGGGGGCGGCGGCGGCCGGGTTCGGACGCAGAGACGCTGACGAGACGCTGGTGGAGATGGTGTACGAGACGGTGCGGGAGCTGCCGCGCCCATGATGGTTCCGGTTCCCGGTCAGACGTTTCCGGCGGAGGAGCTGGGGCGCGTGCACTTCGTCGGCATCGGCGGTGCCGGCATGTCCGGCATCGCGCGCATCATGCTCGCCCGCGGGATCCCCGTGTCGGGCAGCGACGCCAAGGACTCCCGGACGCTCGCCGCGCTGCGCGCGCTCGGCGGGACGGTGTACGTCGGGCACTCCCCGAACCACATCGCCGGCGCGGACACGCTGGTGGTGTCCACCGCCATCCGCGAGACCAACCCCGAGCTGGTGCAGGCCCACCGGAACGGGTTGCGCGTGCTGCCGCGTGCCGCGGCTCTGGCCTCCCTCATGGAGGGGCGCTGGACCGTCGCGGTGTCCGGCACGCACGGCAAGACGACGACGACCTCCCTGCTCACCGTGGCGCTCCAGCACTGCGGCGCCGACCCCTCGTTCGCCATCGGGGGCCAGCTCAACGAGTCGGGTGCCAACGCGCACAACGGCAGCGGCCACCTGTTCGTGGCCGAGGCCGACGAGAGCGACGAGTCGTTCCTGCTGTATTCTCCCTACTCCGCCATCGTCACCAACGTGGAACCTGACCACCTCGATCACTACGCGAACGCGGAGGCCGTCGACAAGGCGTTCCTCGCGTTCGCCGAGCGGGTCGAGCCCGACGGCTTCCTGGTGGCGTGCGCCGACGACCCTGGCGCGCGGCAGCTCGCGCAGGCGGCCCGCGCCCGGGGGATCGACGTGCGCTCCTACGGCCTCGACGAGGGCGCCGACGTGCGCATCGACGGGCTGGACGTCCGGGGCAGCGGCTCGTCGTTCGAGCTGGTCGCGGGCGGCCGGCGGGTGGGCCGGGTGGAGCTGCGCGTCCCCGGCCACCACAACGCGCTCAACGCCTCAGCGGCCTTCGCGGTGGGTCTCGGGCTCGGGTTCCCCAGCAGCGACCTGCGCGAGGGGCTCGCCGGCTTCACCGGCACCCGCCGTCGCTTCGAGAACAAGGGCAGCGCGTGCGGTGTGCGGGTGTACGACGACTACGCCCACCATCCCACCGAGATCGAGGTCACGCTGCGTGCGGCCCGCCAGGTCGCGGGGGAGGGGCGGCTCGTCGTAGCGTTCCAGCCGCACCGTTACAGCCGTACCCTCGCCTTCCGTGAGGAGTTCGGGCGCGCCCTCGGTCTCGCGGACGCGGTCGTCGTCATGGACGTCTACAGCGCCGGGGAAAACCCGATCCCCGGCGCCACCGGTGCCTCGATCGCCGCTGGCGTGCCGCTGCCCGCGGACAAGGTCGTCTTCGAACCTTCGTGGTCCGCGGTCGCGGGCCGGCTCAGGGAGCTGGCGCGACCCGGCGACTTCGTGATGACCCTCGGCGCCGGCGACATCACGATGATCGGACCTGAGCTGCTCGAGATGCTCGACGCCGCGGGGGAGAGCGCCCCCCGGGGGACTGCCGGGCCGTGAGCCGGGCGCCGCAGGCCAGGCGGCCGGTGAGAGGGCGGCCACCCGGCCGTGCGACCACGCCCTCCAGAACGTCCTCCAGCGTCTCGGAGACCTCGCAGCGCCGCTTCGCGGCCCGCAACCGGGCGCGCAGGTGGCATGGGGTCCGGCCGTTCCTGCTGGCCGGGCTCATCCTGCTCGCCGCCGGTGGCATGGCGTGGCTGGCACTGTTCTCCGGCCTCCTGGTGATCTGCCAGGTGGAGGTCACCGGTACCCACCGGCTCTCCGAGCAGGAGGTGCGCCGCGCGGCCCGGGTGCCGCTCGGGGAGCCGCTGCTGATCATGGACGCCACGGCGCTGGCGAGCCGGGTTGCCGGGCTCCGTGCGGTCGCCTACGTCGAGGTGGAACGGCGGTGGCCGGACGGCGTGGAGATCGTGGTGCACGAGCGCCGGGTCGCTGCGGTCGTTCCCCAGGGCGGCGGGTTCCTGCTGGTCGACCGCGCCGGGGTGGTCTTCGGCCGGGTTGCGGGGCCGCCGGTGGGAGCCCCCATGATCCGGGCCGAGCCGGCGCAGTCGGAGGCGGGTTCCCGGCGCGCCGCCGTGGAGGTGCTGCGCGCCCTCACCCCCGCCATCGCGGACCGCGTCGAGGCGGTCGCCGTGGACAGCCCCTACCACGTCGTTCTCCGCCTGAAGGGCGGCTCCAGGGTCGTGTGGGGAGGTCCCGAGGAGTCCGATCGTAAGGCGGAGGTGCTCACCGCGCTGATGGGACGCGAAGCGGACGTCTACGACGTGAGCGTTCCCGGCGCTCCGACCGTCCGGGGTTGAGACCGCGAGGTGGCCCGACCACCCGCTTGGCGGGACGACACGCCGGGGCAGGCGTGTTCGTTGAACCTGGGTCGGTACGGCACCTAGTGTCCTGCTATAGAGGGCAGGTTGACATAACTCTAAGCCTCTACCTGAGGGTGAGAGTGAATGGGGGCCAGTCGTGGGACCTGGTGCCGGGTCCGGCTCCATCTGGCTGGCAGTGTCGCCCCTCGGCGGACAACGTTGACGGGACGACGAGGAACTCGACGCGAGAGGCCTTGAAAGTGACAGCACCGCAAAACTACCTCGCAGTCATCAAGGTCGTCGGTATCGGTGGTGGCGGGGTCAACGCCATCAACCGGATGATCGAGGTCGGACTCAAGGGCGTCGAGTTCATCGCGATCAACACTGATGCTCAGGCGCTGCTGATGAGTGATGCCGACGTCAAGCTCGACATCGGCCGTGAGCTCACCCGCGGGCTGGGGGCGGGCGCCAACCCCGATGTCGGCCGGAAGGCCTCCGAGGATCACCGCGAGGAGATCGAGGAGGTGCTCAAGGGCGCCGACATGGTGTTCGTCACAGCTGGCGAGGGCGGCGGCACGGGGACCGGCGGCGCGCCCGTCGTGGCCGGTATCGCCCGGTCGCTCGGCGCTCTGACGATCGGCGTGGTGACCCGGCCCTTCACCTTCGAAGGCCGGCGTCGTGCCAACCAGGCCGAGGAGGGCATCGAAGGCCTGCGGGACGAGGTCGACACCCTGATCGTCATCCCCAACGACCGCCTGCTCTCGATCTCCGACCGCCAGGTGAGCGTGCTGGATGCCTTCAAGTCCGCCGATCAGGTGCTGCTCTCGGGTGTGCAGGGCATCACCGACCTGATCACCACGCCGGGGCTGATCAACCTCGACTTCGCCGATGTGAAGTCCGTCATGTCCGAGGCCGGGTCCGCCCTGATGGGCATCGGGTCGGCACGGGGTGACGACCGGTCGGTGGGCGCGGCGGAGATGGCGATCTCCAGCCCGCTGCTCGAGGCCTCGATCGAAGGGGCCAGGGGGGTGCTGCTCTCCATCTCCGGGGGCTCGGACCTGGGGCTCTTCGAGATCAACGAGGCGGCCCAGCTGGTCTCCGAGGCCGCGCACGCGGAGGCGAACATCATCTTCGGGGCGGTCATCGACGACGCGCTCGGGGACGAGGTCCGGGTCACCGTGATCGCCGCGGGCTTCGACGGCGGCCAGCCAGGCAGTCAACGGGACACCCGGTCGATGCGGCGCGGGGAGTTCAGTGACGAGGCCGCGCGGGCCGACGGGGTGAGCCGGCTGCGCCCCGGCGAGTGGCCGTCCGACTCGAAGCGCGGTCCCGGAGATCCCGCACGCTCGAGCAACGTCTACAACGACGACCTCGACGTCCCCGACTTCCTCAAGTAGGTCCCGAGTCGATGGGTGCCTCCGCAGGTGTTCCCGGCGCCGTTCCCCGCTGGCCAGTCACGCGGGTGGACGCCTTCGGCGAGGGAGCCCCCGCGGCGTACTTCGCCTTCACCGATCGGCACGGCGGCGTCAGCACCCGGCCCTACACCGAGCGCAACCTCGGGCGCGGTGTCGGCGACGACGACGCCGCGGTGCTCGAGAATCGCCGCCGCACCGCCCGGGAACTCGGGCTCGACCCGGATCGGGTGCTGTGGATGCGCCAGGTGCACGGTAACCGGGCCGTGGTCGCCACAGCGCCGTGGGAGGGCGAGCCTCCCGAGGCCGACGGACTCGTGACGGACACCCCCGGGCTCGCGCTCGCCGTGCTGGTGGCCGACTGCACGCCCGTGCTGCTCGCCGACCCCGAGGCGCGGGTCGTGGCGGCGGCCCACGCCGGCCGGCCGGGGCTGGCCAGGGGCATCGTGCCGGCCGTCGTCGAGCGGATGACCGATCTCGGGGCGCGACCCGAGAACATCGTCGCGGCGACCGGACCGGCGGTCTGCGGTTCGTGCTACGAGGTACCCCAGGAGCTGCAGGACGTCGTCGCCGGCGTGGTGCCGGAGGCGCGGTCCACCACACGTTGGGGCACGCCTGCCCTCGACGTCCCCGGGGGAGTGTGGGCGCAGCTCAGGTCGGCGGGTGTCGCCCGCGGTGAGAGAAACGACACCTGCACGCTGGAGTCATCCGACCATTACTCGTACCGCGGCGACGGTCGCACCGGCCGGTTCGCCGGATACGTGTGGCTCGGGGCGTGAGCGAGCCGCCGAGCCGGAAGGGGGTGCACGTGGGCCGCCGGGACGATCTCGCGCGCCGCCTAGCGGCGGTCGACCGGCGCATCCGCGCCGCCTGCGACTCGGCCGGCCGGGAC
>JBOHCZ010000347.1:0-10640 GCA_050699195.1 Streptomycetales bacterium | reverse complement strand
CGTGTCGGCCGCCCTGCTGTGCGGTGCAGCGGCGGCGTTGTGCGCGGCGCTGCGCGTGGCGGCCCTGCACGCCGGGCCGGTGCCCGAGCTCGCGGAGCGGCAGGCGGTGGCCGACCTCGATCTCGTGATCACGTCTGACCCCGAGCGCCACAGGTCTCGACCCCGCGGGCACATCCGGCTGCCCCCCTTCGTCGTCGTCGAGGCCCGCGTCGAGGCGATCCAGGCTCGTGGCGGGCGCAGCGACGTGCGCACCCCCGTGGTGGTGTTCGCAAGTGAAGACGGCTGGGCCGCCCTCGGACCCGGTGCCAGAGTGCGGGCGACGGTCCAGCTCGGGGCGGCCCGCCAGCGCGACGTCGCCGCCGTCGCGTCCGCGTACGGCCCACCCCGGGTCATCGGCGAACCGTCGGCAGTGCAGCAGCTGGCCGCACGGTTACGCGCCGATCTCCGGGAGTCTGTCTCGGGGCTGCCTCGCGACCAGCGCGGGCTGGTGCCGGCCCTTGTCGTCGGTGACACCTCGCACATGCCCGAACGTCTCACCGAGCAGTTCCGGGTCACCGGACTGGCTCACCTGACGGCGGTTTCCGGTGCCAACGTCGCGATCGTGCTGGGGGCCGTGCTGCTGGGTGCGCGGTGGGCGGGGCTGCGCGGCCGGGTCGTCCCCGTACTGGGCGCGCTGGCCCTGGCGGGGTTCGTGGTGCTCGCCCGGCCGCAGCCGAGCGTGCTGCGGGCCGGCGCGATGGGACTGCTCGTGGTGGTCGCGCTGATGAGCGGAAGGCGCCGGCAGGCGCTGCCCGCGCTGTGCGCCGCGGTGCTCGCGCTCGTGCTGGTCGACCCTTGGCTGGCCAGGTCGTACGGGTTCGCGCTGTCCGTACTCGCCACGGCAGGCCTGCTCGTCTTCGCTCCCGGCTGGCGTGACGCGCTCGCCCGGCGGATGCCCGCTCCCCTCGCCGATGCGATCGCTGTCCCCGCGGCCGCCCAGGTGGCGTGCGCGCCCCTCGTCGCGGTGTTCTCGGAGCGGGTCAGCCTGCTCGCCGTGCCGGCCAATGCGCTGGTCGCACCCGCGGTGCCGCCGGCGACGGTGCTGGGCGTGCTGGCGGCGGTGACCGGGCCGGTGTGGGCCCCCTTCGGGCGGCTCTTCGGGCAGGGGGCGGGTTTCGCGGCCTGGTGGATCGTCGAGGTCGCCCAGCGCGGCGCGCGGGTTCCGGGGGCGGCGGTCGGCTGGCCTGGGGGCTACTCCGGTGGTGCCGCGCTTGCGGCCGTGCTGCTGATCTGCGGCGCCGCCCTGCCGGCGATCCTGCGGCTGCGGCTGCACGACAGATTGCGGGCCTGGTCGAGGGGTGTCGGCCGGGGGTTGCTGCCTGCCGCGCTGGCGTTTGTCGTGGTCCTGGTCCTGGCCGGCTCTGCGGCACTCTCCAGGTGGCCGCCGCCGGGATGGCTGCTCGTCGCCTGCGATGTGGGGCAGGGAGACGCCCTGGTGCTGTCGGCGGGTGCGGGTTCGGGCGTGGTGGTCGACGCCGGTCCCGATCCGCGTGCCGTCGACGATTGCCTACGCGACCTCGGCATCGAGCACGTGCCGCTCGTCCTTCTCACGCACTTTCATGCAGACCACGTCGAGGGGCTGCGCGGGGTCCTGCGAGGTCGCACGGTCGGTGAGGTCCAGGTGGGGCCGCTGCGGCAACCTCCCGAGGAGGTCGGCCGCGTGCGGGCGTGGGCTGAGGCCGCGGGCGTGCCGCTGACCACGCCAGGTGTCGGTGAGGTACGCCGCACGGGCGGGCTCACCTGGCGGGTGCTCTGGCCCGCACGGGTGATCGAGGACGAGGGCCCCAACAACGCCAGCGTCGTGATCCTCGCCGAGCGCGCCGGCGTTCGCATGCTCCTCACCGGCGACATCGAGCCTCCCGCCCAGACGGCACTCCTGCGGATCTCCCCGCAGCTGCGCATCGACGTGCTGAAGGTGCCCCACCACGGCTCGGTCTACCAGGCATCGCGGTTCCTCCGGCGGCTATCCCCAACGGTGGCGGTGATCTCCGTAGGAGGGGACAACACCTACGGACATCCCGCCCCGGCGACTATCGGGCTGCTGCGCCGGGGCGGAGCCCACGTCGCGCGCACCGACCGCGCCGGAGACATCGCTGTCGTCGGGCCCGCCGGCCGGCTCCGTGTCGTGACCCGAGGCCGCCGCGTGCCATGCTGGCAGCGACATGACCGACAGCCAGCCCGATGCCGACCCACTCGCGCCCGTCACGGTGATCGTGGGGCAGGAAGAGCTGCTCGTCGATCGCGCCGTCGCCGAGGTCACCTCCGCGATCCGAGCCGCCGAGCCGGCCGCCGACGTACGCGAGCTGGGCCCCGGTACGCTGCAGCCCGGGATGCTCGCCGAGCTCACGAGCCCGTCGCTGTTCGGCGAGCGCAAGGCGGTGGTCGTCCGCTCCGCGCAGCACCTGCCGGACGTTGTCGCGAGCGAGCTGGCTACCTACGTTGCGGCCGCTGCGGACGACGTCGCACTGGCCCTCACCTTCACGGGCGGCGGCAAAGGCCCCGCCCTGCTCGACGCCGCCCGCAAGGCCGGGGCGCGGGAGGTCGCTTGCCCGAAGATCACCCGGCCGGGGGACCGCGTGGTCTTCGTTCGCCAGGAGTTCCGGCGGGCCGGCCGCACCATCACCGAGCCGGCGGCCGGTGCCCTGCTCGAGGCGGTCGGTTCGGACCTGCGGGAGATCGCCTCCGCCTGCAGTCAGCTGGTCTCGGACACGGCGGGGACCGCGGACGAGACGGTTGTGGGGCGTTACTACACCGGCCGGGCCGAGGTCACGAGCTTCGCCGTCGCCGACCGTGCGGTGGAGGGCCGCCCGGTCGACGCGCTGGAGCAGCTCCGCTGGGCGCTCTCCGTCGGCGTCGCGCCGGTGCTCGTCACGAGCGCCCTTGCTCAGGCGTTGCGCAACATCGCAAGGCTCACGGCCGCGCCCCGCGGGCTACGCGGTGCGGACCTGGCCAGAGAGCTCGGCCTGCCTCCCTGGAAGGTCGACAGGGTTCGTCAGCAGCGCCGGGGGTGGACAGACGGCGGGCTCTCCGTCGCGCTGCGTGCCGTCGCGGAGGCCGACGCGGCGATCAAGGGCGGGGGCGATGATCCCGCCTACGCTTTGGAGAAGGCCGTGGTCACGGTCGCTCGTGCTCGCGATGGGACCCCGCAAGCCGGCTGACGCGGCAGCGCCTCGGGGCGCGCCACTCCCGGCCCGCACGAGGCGCAACGGCCGGTGGCCTACTTGGCCGACGTAAGCTGCTTCGCGCGCTGGGCGATCGCGGACTTCTGGTTCGCAGCCTGGTTGCGGTGGATGACACCCTTGCCCGCGGCCTTGTCGAGCTTGCGTGAGGCATCATGCACCAGCAGGGTCGCCTGATCGACGTCACCGGCATCGGCCGCGGCGTGGAACTTGCGGATGGCGGTCTTGAGCGACGACTTCACCGCCTTGTTGCGCAGCCGGCGCACCTCGTTCTGCCGGTTCCGCTTGATCTGGGACTTGATGTTCGCCACGAAGCAGCCTCGGTCCGGTCGCTGGGGGTCTGTTGCTCTGGTGCATCCTCGGGCGCATCGCAGCTGCGCGCGCCACACGCGATGCACCAGACTACAGCCGGCCCGACGCGGGCTCAAACCGGCGCGGTCGTACGGGGGCACGTTTCGTGCCCAGCCCGCGGGGACCCCGCTGGCCCGCCGGGGCCGTGACCGGCCCGCAGCGGCCGCAATCAGGAGTACCCGTGGGACCATAGAGTTCACGGGGCTCAGCCGTGCTGACCGAGCTCACCGTGTCCGAACCCGACGACCCTGCCCGACGACTGGACGCTGCGTGCCTGCGACCCCCACACCGAGCCGGACCGATCCGGAGCTGATCCGCAACTTCTGCATCATCGCGCACATCGACCACGGCAAGTCCACGCTCGCCGATCGGATGCTGCAGCTCACCGGGGTCGTCGAGGGGCGCCGCATGCGCGAGCAGTACCTCGACCGGATGGACATCGAGCGCGAGCGGGGCATCACGATCAAGAGCCAGGCGGTCCGACTGCCCTGGCGTGTCGGAGCAGAAACCTACGTGCTCAACCTGATCGACACGCCTGGCCACGTCGACTTCACCTACGAGGTGTCGCGCTCGCTCGCGGCGTGTGAGGGCGCGATCCTTCTCGTCGACGCCGCGCAGGGGATCGAGGCGCAGACGCTCGCGAACCTCTACCTCGCACTCGAGAACGATCTGCGGATCATCCCCGTGCTCAACAAGATCGACCTTCCGGCCGCGCAACCTGCCCGGTACGCCGGGGAGCTCGCCAGCATCATCGGCTGCGACCCGTCCGAGATCCTGCAGGTCAGCGGCAAGACGGGAGACGGGGTGCGGGAGCTCCTTGACCACGTGGTGGCGGAGGTCCCACCGCCTGGCGGGGAGTCCGGCAGCCCGGCCCGCGCGCTGATCTTCGACTCCATCTACGACACCTACCGGGGGGTCGTCACCTACGTCCGGGTGGTGGACGGCTACCTCAGCACCCGTGAGAAGTGCCTGATGATGGCCACCGGCGCGGTGCACGAGACGCTCGAGGTCGGGGTCATCGCCCCCGAGCCCACCGCCACACCGGGACTGGGCGCGGGCGAGGTCGGCTACGTGATCAGCGGCGTCAAGAACGTCCGGCAGGCCCGTGTCGGGGACACCATGACGTCGGCCACCGCGCCCGCGCGGGAGATGCTGCCGGGATACCAGAACCCCAGGCCGATGGTGTTCTCCGGGCTCTACCCCCTCGACGGCAGCGACTACCCGGTGCTGCGCGACGCCCTCGACAAGCTCCGGCTCAACGACGCGGCGCTGGCGTACGAGCCGGAGACGTCGGCGGCGCTGGGGTTCGGGTTCCGCTGCGGGTTCCTGGGGCTGCTGCATCTCGAGATCGTCCGGGAGCGTCTCGACCGGGAGTTCGGCCTCGACCTCATCGCGACCGCACCCAACGTGGTCTACCACGTCACCCTGGAAGACGGCGCCGAGCACGAGGTCACGAACCCCAGCGAGTTCCCGAGCGGCGGTGTCGGCAAGGTGGCCGACGTGAGCGAACCCGTCGTGCAGGTCACCATCCTCTCGCCGAGCGACTACATCGGCCCGGTCATGGAGCTCTGCCAGAGCCGGCGGGGGAGCCTGCTCGGGATGGACTACCTCTCGCCCGAGCGGGTCGAGCTCCGTTACACGCTGCCGCTGGCCGAGATCATCTTCGACTTCTTCGATCAGCTGAAGTCGCGGACCCGGGGGTATGCGTCGCTGGACTACGAGCCCGCGGGGGCGCAGGTCGCGAACCTCGTCAAGGTCGACATCCTGCTGCAGGGTGATCGCGTCGACGCGTTCAGCGCCATCGTCCACCGCGACAAGGCCTACGACTACGGCGTGCGCATGACCGCGCGGCTGCGGGAGCTGATCCCGCGCCAGCAGTACGAGGTGCCCATCCAGGCGGCGATCGGCTCGAAGATCATCGCCCGGGAGAACATCCGAGCTATCCGCAAGGACGTGCTCGCCAAGTGTTACGGCGGGGACATCACCCGCAAGCGGAAGCTGCTGGAGCGGCAGAAGGCCGGCAAGAAGCGCATGAAGATGGTCGGGCGGGTCGAGGTGCCGCAGGAGGCGTTCATCGCCGCGCTCTCGTCGGACTCCGCCCCGGAGAAGAGCCGGAAGTAACGTCGAGGGACGGTGGGGCAGGAGTGCACGCGTCGTACGTGGTTTCGGTCAACCTGGGGCAGGCCCTCGCCGCCGGTTGGGCGGGCCACCTCGGGCGTACCGCGATCGACAAGCGCCCCGTGGGCGGCCGGGTCCAGGCAGGCCGCCTCGGCCTGCGCGGTGACGAGCAGGCCGACCGCGTCGGCCACGGCGGCCCGTACCAGGCCGTCTACGCCTACGCCAGGGAGGACCTCGACTGGTGGGCCGGGGCGCTGGGCCGGCCGCTGCGCGACGGGCTCTTCGGCGAGAACCTCACCACGACCGGGCTCGAGGTCACCTGCGCCGTGATCGGCGAGCGCTGGCGGGTCGGCGGCGTCCTGCTGGAGGTCACCCAGCCGCGTATCCCGTGCGGGGTGTTCCGCAACTGGATGGGGGAGGAGGGCTGGGTGAAGCGCTTCGCCGAGGCCGGCCGCGCGGGTGCGTACCTGCGGGTGATCGAGGAGGGCGCCCTCGGTGCGGGCGATCCGATCGAGGTCGTGCACCGCCCGGAGCACGGAGCCACGGTGCGCGACGCCTTCCGGGTGAACTACGGGGACCCGGGTCCGCTTGCCCGGCTGGCGGAAGCCCCGGACCTGCCTCCCGTCGTCCGTGTGATCGTCCAGAAGGCAGCGCGGACCGCGCAGTAGGGGCAGTAGGGGCAGTAGGGGCAGTAAGCAGGGCCCGCCCCAAGGAGTGGTAATTCGCTCGCTCCCCCCTCGCGCCTTACGTAGGCTCGGGGATCATGCTGCACCGCGTCCTCCCGGAGTCCGGGCCGGTGCGCGTGCTCACGATCGCGACGCTCATCAACACGGTGGGCGGCGGCCTCTTCTTCACCGGCAGCATGCTCTTCTTCACCCGGGTGGTCGGACTGCCGGCGACCCAGGTGGGTGTGGGACTCACCGCCGCGGGTCTCGTAGGGCTCGCGGCCGGGGTGCCCCTTGGCCATCTCGGCGACCGGCTCGGCCGCAGGGAGGTCTACGTCGTCCTCCTGCTGCTGCAGGCGGTGACGGCGGCCGGCTACGTGCTCGTGGAGACGCTCGCAGGCTTCCTCGTCGTGGCGACCTCCAACCTCATCGCCCAGTCCGGTGCGTTTGCCGTACGCAACGCCCTTGTCGCCAGCCTCGGCGGGCCGGAGGAGCGGGTGCGGATCCGGGCCCGGCTGCGCGCGGTGCTCCACGTCGGCTTCGCGGCCGGGGCCGGGCTCGGCGCGGTCGCCCTGCAGATCGACACCCCGCAGGCCTATACCGCCATGATGCTGGGCGACGCGGCGTCGTTCGTCGTCGCGGCGCTGGTGCTGACCAGGATGCCCCGCCAGCCGCCTACCCCGGCCCTCGCCGGCGCCTCCCGATGGGAGGCCGTCCGCGACCGGGGCTACCTGGCGGTCACGGCGGTGAGCAGCGTCATGGCGCTGCACTACGGGATCTGGCTGTTCATCATGCCGCTGTGGGTGGTCGAGCGCACGGCGGCGCCGCACTGGGTGGTGTCGGTGCTGCTGGTTCTCGGCACGGTCATCATCATCGTGTTCCAGGTCCGCGCGAGCCGGGGGACCGAGCGGGTGCGCCCGGCGGCCGCTGTCATGCGCCGCGCCGGGCTGACCTGCCTCGTCGGCTGCGCTGTACTCGGCGCCGCGGGCGGGTTGCCGGCGCGGGCAGCCGTGGTCGCGCTGCTCGGCGGCACCGTCATTCTCGCCGTCGGCGAGCTCTGGCACGCGGCCGGCTCGTTCGGGCTCTCTTACGCGTTGGCGGCCGACCACGCACAGGGCCAGTACCAGGGGGTGTTCGGGATCGGCCTGGGCGGAATGCGGGCGCTCGCCCCCGGCATCCTCACCCCGCTGTGCATCGTCTGGGGCGGTCCCGGCTGGATGGTCGTCGGCGGCCTGTTCGCCGTCGCCGGGCTCGCCACGCCCGCGGTGGCCGCCTGGGCGGCTCGCACCGGCCCGCGATCCGGCCGCCCGGCCCGGATCACCCCGCAGGTCACGCCACCATAACGGTCGCGTGCAGCAGCGGCTTGTCGGCGTTGCTGCCCTACACGGCGGGCCCCCGTGCCTCTAGGCTGCGGCCATCCACATCTGACTCATCCAAACCCCTACCGCGGGACCCGGGAGGCACCCAGTGCGTGACAGCGTGGGCCAGGCCGAGAGGTTGCAACTGCACCGCTCCATACCTGAGCTCTTCTTCAGCCGGATCGCCGAGACCCCGTCCCGCGAGGCCTACCGGTACCCCGTCGACTCCCCGTCCGGCGGTGGCTGGCGCTCGATGACCTGGCAGGAGACCGGCGAGCGGGTACGGGCGATCGCGGCGGGCCTGCTCTCGCTCGGCCTGGAGCTCGAGCAGCGGGCAGCGATCCTCGCCACCACCCGCGTCGAGTGGATCCTGGCCGACCTGGGCATCCTCGCGGCCGGCGGGGCCACCACGACCGTGTACCCGACGACGACCGCCGAGGAGGCCGCGTTCATCGTCGCCGACTCCGAGAGTCGCTACGTCTTCGCCGAGGACGACGACCAGATCGCGAAGCTGCGCGACCAGCGGGCCAAGCTGCCCCACGTCGAGCGGGTCGTGACCTTCGACGGCGCCTCGGACGGCGACTGGGTGATCGGGCTCGCCGACCTGGAGGAGCGCGGCCGCGCCCACCTCGCCGAGCAGCCCTCCGCGGTCGACGACGTCGTGGCCAAGCTCGGCCCCGAGCACCTCTCCACCCTGATGTACACGTCGGGCACCACCGGCCGTCCCAAGGGCGTGCGCCTGGTGCACGAGTGCTGGACCTACGAGGCGGAGGCGCAGCGCCGGCTCGGCCTGCTGCAGCCCGACGACCTGCAGTACCTCTGGCTGCCGCTCTCCCACTCGTTCGGGCGGGTGCTCACCTGCGGTCAGCTTGCGGTCGGCTTCGCGTCCGCGGTCGACGGGCGGATCCCCAAGCTCGTCGAGAACCTGCCGGTGGTGCAGCCGACGTTCATGGCGGCCGCGCCGCGGATCTTCGAGAAGGTCTACAACCGCATCGTGTCGAACGCCCGCGCGGGCGGGCCGGCCAAGTACCGCATCTTCACCTGGGCCGTCGGGGTCGGCCTGCAGGCGTCCGCCGTCCGCCAGCAGGGCAGGGAGCCGGGCGGGCTGCTCGCCCTGCAGTACGCCCTCGCCGACCGTCTGGTGTTTGGGAAGATCCGCGCCGTGTTCGGCGGGCGGCTGCGCAGCCTGGTGTCCGGCAGCGCGCCGCTGTCCAAGGAGATCGCGGAGTTCTTCCACGCCGCGGGCGTGCTGATCCTCGAGGGGTACGGCCTGACGGAGACCAGCGCGGGCAACCTCGTCAACCGCGACAGCCAGTACCGCTTCGGCTCGGTCGGCCTGCCGATGCCCGGCACCGAGGTGCGCATCGCCGCGGACGGCGAGGTGATGCTGCGCAGCCCCGGCGTGATGCGCGGGTACCACAACCTGCCCGAGCTCACCGCCGAGGTGCTGACCGGGGACGGCTGGTTCCACACCGGGGACATCGGTGAGATCGACGACGACGGGTTCCTGCGCATCACCGACCGCAAGAAGGATCTGATCAAGACCTCCGGCGGCAAGTACGTCGCCCCGCAGTACATCGAAGGCCGGTTCAAGGCGATCTGCCCGTACGTCAGCCAGATCATCGTGCATGGCGCCGGCCGCAACTTCTGCACCGCGCTGGTCACGCTCGACGCGGAGTCGCTCGCCGGGTGGGCCGCCGAGCAGGGCCTCGAGGGGCGCCCGTACGAGGAGATCGCCGCCTCGCCGCAGGCCCAGCAGATGGTGCAGGGCTACGTCGACCAACTGAACGCCGGCCTCCAGCGCTGGGAGACGGTGAAGCTGTTCGCGATCCTGCCGCGCGATCTGACGATCGAGGACGGTGAGCTCACGCCGAGCCTGAAGGTGAAGCGGCGGACCGTCGAGGAGCACTTCGCCCAGACGCTCGACGGCATGTACGAGGGGGCGATCGCCGAGGTCTCGTGACGCCCGGCGGATAGCCGGCGTCGCCGCGCGGTTCTGTCAGACCCGCCCGGCATGGTGTGATCATGCCGGAGAAGGAGCATCATGACTGCCATGGCGATGGACCTTTACGGGCGGCCGTTCACCCGCGACTCCCTCGGGGAGGTGCCCGATGACGGGCACCGCTACGAGGTGGTCGACGGGAGCCTCCTCGTGACGCCCGCGCCGTCGCGGTCCCACCAGCGGGCCGCGGCTCGCCTGTGGAGGCTGCTGGACGACGCCTGTCCGCCCGACCTCGAGGTGATCATCGCGCCGTTCGAGGTCGTCCTCGACGACCACACCGCCGTCCAGCCCGACGTCCTCGTGGCGCGGCGGGCTGATCTCGGCGAGCGCGAGCTGCAGCGGCCGCCGCTGCTCGTGGTCGAGGTGGTGTCCCCCCACACCCGGCGGGTCGACCGCATGCTGAAGTGGTCGCGGTACGAGGCCGCCGGCGTGCCTGCGTACTGGGTCGTCGAGCCGGACCGGCCGAGCGTCACGGCCTGGGTGCTCGGCGACGGCAAGTACGCCGAGGCCGGTCAGGCCCGCGGCGAGGAGACCTTCGAGGGGGAGGCGCCCTTCCCGGTGCGCGTCGTGCCGGCGCAGCTCGTCGCCGAGCGCTGACCCGACGCTCGCCGTCCGTCCGGTCGGCGACACTGGAGACATGCCCTCGCAGTTGCCCGCCCTGTCCGAGTCGGAGCCCGTCCCCGGCGACGGTGCGCTGCCCGAGGTGGCCCGCGACGGTCTCGGCGAGCGGCCCTTCGGGGTCTACGTGCACGTGCCGTTCTGTGCGACCCGGTGCGGGTACTGCGACTTCAACACCTACACGGCGGCGGAGCTGGGGGGCGGCGCCACCCCGACCGCTTCCCGGTCCGGATACGCCGACACCGCGATCGCCGAGCTGCGGCTGGCCCGCCGGGTGCTCGGTGCCACGCGGCTGCCGGCGAGCACGGTG
>JBOHCZ010000346.1:0-3212 GCA_050699195.1 Streptomycetales bacterium | reverse complement strand
GGTCAGCGCGGCCCCGCGCCGGCCGCGGAGAGGGTGTCGGCCAGCCAGTCGGCGCTCTGCGGCCGGTAGCGGTACGTACGGTTGTTGGCCACGTGGTTGCCGTCCTCGATCATCAGCAGCCGGGTGGGCCCGGCCGCCTCCCGCGCGAGGCGCTCCGCACCCTCAGGCGGCAGCAGACGGTCCTGCCTGCCGAACACGACGAGCAGCGGGCAGCCGATCCGCCGGGCGACACCCTCGAGCGTGAGCGTGGACGCGTGCGCCCGGGCAGCCTGCTCGGTGCCGAGATGCGAGCGCACCCGGAACGCCTCCCGCGTGAGACCGGGCAGGCGGTCCCACGCGGCGCCGAAGTCGTACGGTCCGGCCAGCGCGACGCAGGCCTTGATACGCACGTCGAAGGCGGCCGCCCGCGGGGCGTAGTAGCCGCCGAGGCTGACACCCCACGCCCCGATGCGCCCCGCGTCGAGATCGGCGCGGCCACCTGCCCAGTCGAGGACGGCGCTCACCGGCACCTCGTAGTCGCCCCGGATCGGGAGGTGGTACTCGGCCTCGCCCTGGCCCGGGCCGTCGAACGCGAGCGTGGCGAGCCCGCGGGCGAGGAAGAGCGTCTCGTAGGAGTCCATCTCCTCCTTCGCCGAGTCCAGCCCCGCGATCATCAGCACCAGCGGGGGACGCTCGACCCCCTCGGGGCGGCGGAGGATGCCCGCGAGAGTGCCGTCGAGGTACGGGATCTCGACGCGCTCACCCGGCGGCCGCAGATCCGGCAGCGCGAGCTGGCGGCACTCGACGGCCTTGCGGTGCGCCGCTCGCATCTCCCCCGGCGATCCCACGAACAGGAACTTGCCGAAGTGGTAGCAGACGGCCGCGCGGGTGAAGTGCCCGGCCGCGGAGAGCCGGTGCCCGCCTGACCGGGCCTCGTGGCCGAGCCCCTCGTGCACGGCCGCCCGCCGGGACCAGGCGGCGCACCAGTCGTCCCACCGCTCGATGGAGGCGGTGACCTCCTGGAAGTCGGGGAGCGGTACGCCGTTCGCGACGAAACGCGGCGCCCAGTGCGCCAGGGCCGCCGCCACCCGGCTATCGGGGGGCGCCATGGGGGGGACCATCGGGCACGCGATCGGGCACGCGATCGGGCACGCGATCGGGCACACCGCCGTCACCGCCCCGCCGGCGACCGGTCATGGGCGAGCCCAGTACTGCCGCGACGCCTTCGAAGCGGTGAGCGCCTCCGGGGTCTCGAAGCCCGGGGCCATGGACGCGGAGGTGCCGGGCAGCACCTCGTGGTGCTCGATGTTGAGCAGCCGCAGCCAGCTCTGCTGGCCCATGGTGAGGGCGACGAAGCAGCCCAGCTCGACGAGCTCCGGCTCGCTGAAGTGGCGGTGCAGCCGCTCCCAGAACGCGTCATCGGTGTCGAGCCGCCAGGTGATCGCCTCGGCGTAGGCCAGGGCGGCCTTCTGCCGCTCGTCGTACCGGCCGGACTTCTCGAAGTTGAGCAGGTCGTCGTACTGCCCCTCGTACAGGCCCTGCCGGGACGCCTGCACGGAGCGCTGGTTGCCGCAGTACTCGCACTTGACGCTGCGCGACACATACACCCGGCACAGCTCCTTGATCGCGTGGTCGCACACCCCCTCGCGGAAGACCGCCTTCCAGGAGTCGGCGAAGGCCCAGAAGCATGCCGGGACGTGTGCCCGCACGGCGGAGCTCTCCGGCCGGGGCGTCCCCTCGCGCCGGCACCGCTCCATCTCCGCCTGCATGCCGGTGTCCATCGCGTCGAGGGGTACGTAGCTGATCCGCTGGTCCTGACCCATCGGGCTCTCCTCATGCACACGATTGCGGTAGCGCGAGTCTAGGACCGTTTCCCGTGTGCGCCCACCCTCGGCCGCGACGCTGGGTGGCGGGTCAGCGTGCCGCGGAGCGGCTGCGGCCGGCTCGCGTGCCGCCCGCCCCGCGCCGCGGGGCGGTCGACCTCCGCGCGACGAGACTCACCGGGAGCAGTACGGACTTCGTGGGCGCCGAGGGGTCGCTGAACCGCTCGAGGAGCAGGCGGGCCGCCTCCGCGCCGATCTGGTAGTGCGGGATGCGAACACTTGTGAGGGGGGGACCGAGCCGGTCGCTGAACGGCATGTCGTTGAAACCCAGCACGCTGACGTCGCCGGGGCAGGCGAGCCCGCGCGCCTCCAGCGCGCCGTACGCGCCGAGCGCGAGCAGGTCGTTGCCGGCCAGCACAGCGGTGAAGCTCCGGGCGGCGTCGAGCAGCCGGCCCAGCGCCGCCTCGCCGGACTCCTCGGACCAGACGTCGCAGATCTCGACGAGCGACTCGCTTTCGGGCAGCTTCGCGTCGGCCAGTGCCTGGCGGAAGGCCCGCAGCCGCACGACGCCCGTCGAGGTCCACTGCGGTCCCGCCAGGTGCACGATGCGCCTGTGGCCCAGCTCGACCAGGTGGTGCACGCCGAGGGCGACGCCCGCGGCGTCATCCGCCGTGACGCTCGTGATGTCGGCCCCCTCGACCCGACGGTTCACCAGGACCATCGGCATGCCCTCGGCGGCGAGCTGGTCGAGCAGCGGATGGTGCCGCCGGGCCGTCGCGACGATGAGGCCCTCGACCTGGCGGGACCGCAGCGACGCGACGTGTCTCGCCTCGCGGTCCGCGTCGTTGTCGGTGTTGGCGATCAGGGCGCTGTAGCCGGCTGCGATGAGCACGTCCTCGACCCCGCGCACGATGGGCGGGAAGAGCGGGTTGGTGAGATCGGGGACGACCACCCCGATCGAGCCGGACCGACTCGTCTTGAGGCTCCGCGCGATCGGGTTCGGCCGGTACCCCAGCTCCTCGGCCGCCCGGCGGACCCGTCCGACCGTCGCGTCGTTGACCAGCGTCCTGGTCGTGGGGTTGAGAGCGCGCGACGCCGTCCCAGGGTGGACGCCGGCTCGAGCCGCGACGTCGCGCAGGGTCGGGGTCCGCATGGCAGCCATAACCGAAGCATAGTTTGCGGCAACGTTGCAGCAAAAAGTCGCTGCCAGCACTGCAGCAGGTCCGTGCCGGGTGTCCGGCGGCCAACCTCACCGGGCGCCGGCACCACAGCCTTGACACCTGCCGGGCGCCCCGACATGATGACCCGCAATCGATTGCGATGTGTGACCCGGGAGGGGACACGCATGACGACGTACAGCCTCGGAACCGGCCGCCCGCGCATCCCGGCCGGGCCTCCGCGCACCCGGAC
>JBOHCZ010000345.1:0-4363 GCA_050699195.1 Streptomycetales bacterium | reverse complement strand
TCGGCCCGCGGGCCGACGGCCGTCACGCGCCCGCCCTCGGCGGCGACGGCACCGTCCCGGATCGGCGCCGCGCAGATCGGCAGGACGACCGGTGCCGCGTACACGAGGGGGGGCATGCGCCCCATTCTGGCGCCCGGCGACGAGTCAGCTGGCCGCCGGCACGACCGGGAGTGCCGTCGACGAGAAGTGCGAGACCACCCGATCGTCGCGCGGGTCGTCGGCGGGCGTCCAGTGCACCCGCAGGTGCTGGTACAGCGTGTCGCGCTGCGCCGGCACCCGCCCAGCCGTCCGGATCAGGCGGATCAGCTCGAGCCGGTTGGACCGGTGCCTGGCCCCCGCCGACGAGACGACGTTCTCCTCGAGCATGACCGAACCCAGGTCGTCCGCGCCGAAGTGCAGGGTCAGCTGACCGGCCTCCTTGCCGACGGTGAGCCAGGAGCCCTGCACGTGCGCGACGTTGTCGAAGAACAGCCGCGCCACCGCGACGAGCCGCAGGTACTCCATGGTCGACGCCTGGGTGCGGCCCTTGAGGTGGTTGTTCTCCGGCTGGTAGGTCCACGGGATGAACGACCGGAATCCGCCGGTGCGGTCCTGCACATCGCGGACCATCCGCAGGTGCTCGATGCGCTCGGCATTGGTCTCCCCGGTGCCCATCATGAACGTCGCGGTCGACTCGACGCCCAGCTCGTGGGCGGTCTCCATGACCTGCAGCCACACCGCCCCCGACTCCTTGAGCGGGGCGATGGCGTGCCGCGGACGCTCGGTGAGAATCTCGGCTCCCGCCCCCGCGAACGAGTCGAGCCCGGCCGCGCGCAGCCGCGTGATCACCGTAGGGGTGTCGAGGCCGGACACCCGCGCGATGTGGACGACCTCGGAGGCCCCCAGGGAGTGCAGCGCTAGTGACGGGTAGGCCCGCCTGATCGCCGAGAAGGTCTCCTCGTACCACTCGATGCCGAAGCCGGGGTGGTGCCCGCCCTGCAGCATGATCTGGGTCGCGCCGAGATCGACGGCCTCGCCGCACCGGCGCAGAATGTCGTCGAGCGAACGCACCCAGCCTTCCGAGTGCTTGGGCGCCCGGTAGAAGGCGCAGAACTTGCACGCGGTCACGCAGACGTTGGTGTAGTTGATGTTGCGGTCGATGAGGTACGTGGCGATGTTCTCGGGGTAGCGGCGGCGGCGTACCGCGTCGGCGGCCCGCCCGAGGGCGTGCAGCGGGGCTGCCGTGTAGAGCGAGAGGGCCTCATCGGGGGTGACACGTCCCCCATCGGCCGCGCGGTCGAGGATGTGCTGCAGGTCGGCCACGGGCCCTCCCGGATAGCGAACGGACGGCTCAAGACGGATGGCTCAGCCAGCCTAACCCGCGACGCCCGGGGGCCCGGAAGCCAGCAGGCGAACCTCGACGTCGGGGGCCGAGCCCGCCAGCGGGGCGACACGTCGGGCGAACTCCCGCAGGCCGGCGAGCTGGCGCTGGCCCAGCGAGAAGTCGAGGGTGGTGAAGTAGCGGGCAAGTGTGGCCGCGTCGAAGGAGTCCCACCGCGCCGCCTGCTCGGCGACCTTGTCGACCTCTCGCATGGACAGGTCGCGTGAGGCGAGGAACGCCTCGTGCACCTCGCGGACCAGGCCGGGCTGCTCGGCGAGGAAGCCGGCGCGCACCGCCCACACCGCGAACACCATGGGCAGGCCGGTCCAGTCGCGCCAGCCCTGCCCGAGATCGTGCACGTCGAGGCCGAGCCGCGGAGCGTCGTACAGGGACGCACGCAGCGCCGGGTCGCCGATCAGCACGGCGGCGTCGGACTCCTGCATCATCGCGGCCAGGTCGGGCGGGCAGCTCAGGTAGGACGGCCGCAGGCCGCCACGCTCCTCAAGCAGCAGCCGGGCCAGCAGCACCGAGGTACGGCTCGTCGAGCCGAGCGCGACGGTCCCGTGGTCGAGATCGGCCAGCGGGAGCTGGCTCACCAGCGTGCAGGACATCACCGGCCCGTCGCTCCCGACGGCCAGGTCGGGGAGTACGACGAGCTCGTCGGCATGCCGCAGGTACTCGACGAGACTGATCGGCCCGATGTCGAGGTCCCCGGCGACGAGTGCGTCGTTGAGCCGGTCGGGGGTGTCCTTGACCAGCTCGATGTCGAAGAGCGATCCCGAGCGGATGAGGCCCCAGTACAGCGGGAGGCAGTTCAGGAACTGGATGTGTCCGACCCGGGGCCGGCGCCGGTGATGCGACGTCGCTGTCGCGGCTGTTGTCAGGGCTGGGGTCACGGTGCAGCGTAACCGGAAGCCCGGAAGATCTCGCGCCCGCCGGGGGTTGGGACGGGTGCGCTCCGCGCTCCCCGACGCGCTCGAGGGGCGCGTCCCGGCCGGTCCGCCAGCACGCTCGCCCCGCGAAGGAGCCGTACATGCCCGAGCTGCACGTCCTCAACGTCTTCCTCGGACTGGACGGCCGCGGCGGCAACCCCCTCGGGGTGTTTCTCGAAGGGACCGCCGTGCCGGAACCGCTGCGCCAGCGGGTCGCCGCCGACCTGGGTTTCAGCGAGACGGTCTTCGTCGACGACCAGGCCTCGGGTGTGCTGCGGATCTTCACGCCGGCCGCCGAGCTGCCGCTCGCCGGGCACCCGCTGGTGGGTACCTCGTGGCTGCTCGCCCACGTGGGCCGGCCGGTCGACGTGCTCCGGCCGCCTGCGGGCGAGGTGCCGACGTGGCACGAGAGCGGCCGCACGTGGATCCGGGGGCGCCCGGAGTGGGCTCCGGGCTTCGAGCTGCTCCAGCTCGCCTCGGCGGCCGATGTCGAGGCCCATCCCGGCGCCGCCTCGGACGAGCTGCTCGAGGTCTGGGCGTGGGAGGACGAGCCGCGCGGGCAGGTACGCGCCCGGGTGTTCGCGCCTCCCCTCGGGGTCGTGGAGGACGAGGCGACGGGATCGGCGGCGCTGCGCCTTGGCGCCGCACTCGGGCGCCCGCTGCGGATCCGGCAGGGTGTCGGGTCGCTGATCGAGGCGCGGCCCTACGACGACGCCACGGTGGCGGTCGGCGGTGCGACAGCGCTCGTCGAGAAGTTGGCCTACCCGCTGCCGACCTGAGGGCCATTCGCCGTACACCGTCGACCGCAGCGTCGACCGCCGTACACCGTCGACCGCAGCGTCGACCGCAGCGTCGACCGCCAACATGTACGTATTGGCGCGCCGTCCGATGCCTGGTGGCGCCGATACGGAGATATTGGCGCGGGGATTGGCGCGGGGCCGCCCCGGCGAATAGCCAAGATCGCCTCGATCAGGTCAGGGGGTGCTGCGGCGCCGCGTGGCGTCGTCGGCGGTGTCCTCTGACGCGGCCTTGGACTCGATGCCCTCGCGCCAGCGCCCCGTGCGGCGGGCCAGCCCCGCCGCCATCGCGTCGCGCTGTCTCGATAGCAGCGAGTAGCTGGCAAGGCCGGAGATCACGAGCGCGGCCGCCAGCAGGAACAGCCCGCGCAGCCCGGTCAGCCACAGCAGGAAGCCCACGCCGAGCAGCAGCGCGAGGCGCAGCCCGGAGTACTGCAGGGCGGGGTGCTGCCGGCTCATGTCGGGTCGTCCTTCGTCGAACGGTGCACGGACCCAGTCAAGCACTACCTCTTGGCGGACTCAAAGGCCCGGGTCGCCCCCTTCGCGCCAGTCGCGGCGGAGGATCAGCCGGTACACGAGCCGGAAGTAAACCCGCTATGTCCAGATCGGCTGCGGGGTGTCGCGGCGCGCCGGGTCCGGGCCGTCGTACTCGCGCAGCACCTGGTACCTGGTGTTGCGCTCGACCGGCCGGAACCCCGCGTCCCGGATCAGTTCGAGCAGGTCGTCGCGGGTCATCTTGTCGGGGGTGCCGAACCCGTCCGCGTCGTGGGTGATCTTGTACTCCACCACCGACCCGTCCAGGTCGTCCGCCCCGAAGCTCAGCGTGAGAGCGGCGGTGTCCAGCCCGTGCATCACCCAGAAGCACTTCACATGGTCGACGTTGTCGAACAGCAGCCGGGACACCGCGAAGGTCTTCAGCGCCTCCGCCGGCGTGGCCATCGGCAGGTGCGAGAGCCGGTTGTTGTCGTTGTGGAAGCGCAGCGGGATGAAGACGGCGAAGCCGCCGGTCTCGTCCTGCAGCTCACGCAGCCGCAGCACGTGGTCGACCCGGTGCCGCGGCTCCTCGATGTGCCCGTAGAGCATCGTCGCCGGTGTCCGCAGGCCCTTGGCGTGCGCCAGCCGGTGGATCCGGGACCAGTCCTCCCAGTGGGTGGCGTGGTCGACGATCTGCTTGCGCACGTCCCAGTCGAAGATCTCCGCGCCGCCCCCGGTCAGCGACTCCAGCCCGGCGTCGATCAGCTCGTCGAGGATCTCGTCCGCGGACAGCCCGGAGA
>JBOHCZ010000344.1:0-10169 GCA_050699195.1 Streptomycetales bacterium | reverse complement strand
CCCCCGCAGGCACCACGGTGACCTCCGGCCACCCCGCCGTGCGGCGCGCCTCCGGGTAGCCCGGCACCGCGCAGGGCGACGCGGTGCCGAGACCGCGCAACACCGCGTCGCGCTCGGCGGGTACGGCGGTGACGACGAGGAGCCGCATGACAGGGAAACTACCGGGCCTGCGGCTGGCGCGGGCGGGAGGAGGGGGGCTCACGCAGCTGCGGCCCGCCGAGCGTCCGCAGGCTCACGACGAGCGTGGCGACGAGGGCGGCCGACACCAGACCGAGACCCAGGGCGCTGTTCAGCGGCAGGGCGATGCCGACGGCCCCCCCGATCACCCAGGTCAGCTGGAGCAGCGTCTCTGTACGGGCGAAGGCCGACGTGCGCACCCGTTCGGGGACGTCCCGCTG
This sequence comes from Streptomycetales bacterium, assembly GCA_050699195.1. Classification (GTDB taxonomy): domain Bacteria; phylum Actinomycetota; class Actinomycetes; order JBOHCZ01; family JBOHCZ01; genus JBOHCZ01. Next base: position 9,771 of record JBOHCZ010000344.1, on the reverse strand, counting down.
CAGGATGGCGTCGAGCGCGACCTTGCCGAGCGTCTGCGCGAGGCCGGCGACGAGCGCGATCGCGAGTACCGTGACCAGGCCGTAGAAGATCGTGGCCACCACCGCCGTGCACGAGGCGGCGACGAGCACGACCGCGACGACGGCCTCGGGCGCCCGGGCCCGCAGCCAGGCGCCGATCGCCATGCCCGAGGTGCTCCCGACGGCCGCCGCGAAGACGACCGCGCCGATCGCCGTCATGGGGTCGAGACCGGCGACCGGATCCCCGCGCATCAGGAAGGCCAGGAAGAACGTCAGAAACCCCGAGAACGCCCGCAGCATCGCATTGGCCCGCAGCGCCGCCACGACGAACGGTCCGATGCTGCGGAACCGCTGGCGGCGCGGCAGGACGTTCTCACCCAGCTCGGCCGTGGCCTCGCCCTCGGGGGAGTCGACACGTGCGGGCAGCGCCAGGGCGAGCACCATTCCGACCGCGAACACCGCGAACGCGAACCGCAGCGTCCACTCCGGGCCGAGCAGCCCGAGCCCGGCGCCGATCGGCGCGGCCACCGCGGCCCCCGCGATCCCCGCGAGCGAGATCCGCCCGTTGGCGCGCACCAGGCTCACGCCTCCGGGCAGCAGCCTGGGGACCACCGCACTGCGCGTGACCCCGTAGGCCTTCGAGGCGACGAGCACCCCGAAGGCGGCCGGATAGAGCCCGATGCCCTCGGTCATGATCACCCCTGCCATCACCCAGCACAGGAAGGCCCGCACCAGAAACGTCGTGGCCAGGGCGTAGCGGCGGCCAGCGCGGAGGCGGTCGAGCACCGGCCCGATGACCGGTGCGATCAGCACGAACGGCGCCATCGAGATGAGCAGGTAGAGCGCCACCCGGCCACGGGCCTCGCCGACGGGGACATTGAAGAACAGCGTGTTGGCGAGCGCGAGCGCGATGAGCGTGTCGCCGGCGTAGTTGACCGCGTGCAGCTCGATCAGCTTGGCCAGCCCGCTCTCCCCGGCCCCCTGAGCGCTGGTGGCCCTGCGGACCCCGCGGCCGAATGTCCGGGTCGCGGCGCCGGTCGCCGAAGCCGTACGGGCGGCGGTACGCATCGCGCCGCTGGCGGCCCGCCGGGCGCCCCTTCCGGTCGCCCGCGCACTCCGCCCGAACACGGACTCCCCACGCCGCGCATCGGCCACGGGTCCCATGCTGCCTCCTTGGTCCGTGATCGTCAGGTACGGCGCGGGGTGATATTGATTCCTGCCCGCCGCAGACCGGGCGGCCCGAATGGGGGACAATCGCCGTGTGACTTCCACTACCCCCGTGCGCACCCGCCGCGCCGACCGGTTCTGCGCCGAGGCGGTCGAGCTGGCCCTGGCGGCTGCCGAGGACGTCGCCGGCATCGGCAACGTCGGTGAGCACCTGGGGGCTGACGCCGAGGACGAGCGGGTCGTGACGCACTACTTCGTGTGCCGCGACCCCGCCTACCGCGGCTGGCGGTGGGCGGTCACGGTTGCGCGGGCACCGCGGGCCAGGTTCGCCACCGTCAGTGAGACCGTGCTGCTGCCGGGCACCGGCACCCTGCTGGCACCCGCCTGGGTGCCTTGGAGTGACCGGCTCCGCCCCGGCGATCTCGGCGCCGGTGACCTGCTGCCCACCCACGAGGACGACGAGCGGCTGGCCCTCGGCTACTCGGGGGGCGACGAGGAGGGCCTTGCCGACGAGCCCGCCGACACGGCGCGCTACGAGCTGGGTCTCGGCCGGACCCGCGTGCTCTCGCCGTTCGGGCGGGACGCGGCCGCCGAGCGCTGGTACGCCGGCCCGGGCGGGCCGCACGCCGCGGTCGCGAGGTCTGCCCCAGCCTACTGTGCGACCTGCGGTTTCTTCGTGCCGCTCACGGGTCCGCTGCGCCGGGCCTTCGGCGTGTGCGCGAACGAGTACTCCCCGAGCGACGGCCGGGTCGTCGCGCGCGTCCACGGGTGCGGCGCGCACTCCGAGGCCACCGTCATGCCCGCGACACCCGAGATGGCGCCGCCGATCATCGACGAGTTCGGCTACGACGTGATCACCATGCAAGGCGATCGCCCGTCCGAGTCGGCCGGGGTGGCGCCGGAGGAGCCCGGGCCCTCGTGAACACGTGAGCGGGGACGTCTTCGACACCGCCGGGATCCGGCGACGGGTCGTCGAGGCGTGGGCGGCCTCGCCCGCCAGGTTCCGCGAGGACGCCAACCTGGAGGAAGACTTCGCCCTCGGGGGCTACCGCGACCGCCTCGTGGTCGAGCTCGCGCAGAACGCCGCCGACGCGGCGGTGAAGGCGGGCCAGCCCGGCCGGCTGCGGCTCACCGTCGGCGCGGGGATGCTCTCCGCGGCGAACACCGGGACGCCGCTGGACGCCGCGGGGGTCGAGGGGCTGTCGACGCTGCGGGCCTCCGCCAAGCGCGGGGAGCCTACCGTGGGCCGTCTCGGGGTGGGCTTCTCCGCCGTACTCGCCGTCACCGACAGCCCGGCGGTCGTCTCGCGCGACGGCGGCGTGCGCTGGTCCCTCGCCGAGGGGCGGCGGCTCGTCGCGTCCGTGCCCGCGCTGCAGGACGAGCTGGCGCGTCGCGAAGGGGCGGTCCCGGCGCTCCGGCTCCCGTGGCCGGCCGAGGGCGGCCCACCCGGCGGGTATGACACGGAGGTCCGGCTGCCGTTTCGGGACGGCGCCGCCGAGGCCTCCGCCCGGCGGCTGCTCGCCGAGGTCGACGACGCGCTGCTGCTCGCCCTGCCGGGCCTCGCCGAGCTGATCGTCGACATCGACGGGCGGGTCCGTACGCTGCGGGCGCGACGCGAGGGTGACTGCGTGACCATCGACGACGACGGCGCCGCGCGGCGCTGGCACCTGGCGGCGACGGGCGGGGAGGTCTCGCCGGAGCTGCTCGCCGACCGCCCCACCGAGGAACGGCTGCGCCCCGGCTGGTCGGTGACCTGGGCGGTCCCTGTCACGGAGGGCGGGGCACCACTCCCGCTTCCTGCGGCGACGCCCCCGGTCGTGCACGCGCCGACGCCGACCGACGAGAAGCTCGGCCTCCCCGTGCTGCTGCTGGCGTCCTTCCCGCTCGACACCTCCCGCCGGCACGTCGCGCCGGGCCCGCTCCGGGACTTCCTGGTGGCACGTTCCGGCGAGACCTACACGGCGCTGCTGCGCGAGCTGCCGGCCACCGCTGCGCTGCTCGGCCTGATCCCCGGACCGGTCGGCGCGGGGGAGCTCGACGCCGAGATCCGGCGGGCCGTCGTCCGCGCGCTCCCCGCCACCGCCTTCCTGCCCGCGGCGACCGGTGAAGGGCCGTTGCGGCCCCGTGACGCCGTGCTCCTCGAAGGCGCCGGGCCCCCGCTCGTGGGCATCCTCGCCCCCGCGCTCCCCGGCCTGCTGCCGGCCGGCTGGGACGATGACCCGACTGCGCTCAGCACCGCGGGGGTACGCCGCCTCGGGCTCGCCGAGCTGGTCGACCTGCTCGCGACGCTGGACAGGGAGCCCGGGTGGTGGCGGGCGCTCTACGACGCCATGCCAGGGGCCCTTGGAGGGTCGCAGCGCGAGGCGCTCGCGGGCCTACCCGTCCCCCTGGCCGACGGCCGGATCGTCCGTTCCCCGCGCGGCGTGCTGCTGCCCGCACCGGACCTTCCCCATCTCGCGCCGGCCGCACTCCAGGTGCTCGGGCTCCGGGTGGTCCATCCGGACGCCGATCATGCCCTCCTCGACCGCCTGGGCGCGGTAAGGGGCACGCCGCTGGCGGTGCTGGCCGACCCGGGCGTACGCGCGGCGGTACGGGAGTCCTACGACGCCGACCAACCCGAGGTGATCGCGGGGGCGGTTCTCGGCCTCGTCACCGCCGCCCGCCTGCCCCCCGGCGAGCAGCCCTGGCTGGCCGACCTGGCCCTGGCGGACGCCGACGGCGAGATCGCGGTGGCGGGCGAGCTGATGCTCCCGGACAGCCCGATCGTCGGAGTCGTCCGCGGGGGTGCCCTCGGCCTGGTCGCGCCCGAGCTCGTCGACCGCTGGGGCGACGAAGCGCTGGAGGCCGTCGGGGTGCTCCGTACCCTCGCCCTGGTACGCGACGAGGACGTGGCCCTCGACCCGGACGCCTGCGACCACGACCTCGACGACGAGGAGGTCTGGCTGGAGGAGGTCCGCGCCGCCGCGGGGGGAGCGGATCTGCCACCCACGCTGCCCGACTTCCGCGCCGTGCGCGACCTCGACCTGGTCGCGGCGGACGCGTGGCCGCTCGCCCTGCGGATGCTCGCCACGCCGCCGCTCCGGGACGCCGTCACCGAGCCTGCCCGGGCGCTGCTGCCGGGCGGCGGGGCCGTCGACGTGGTGCCCTACACCGCCTGGTGGCTGCGGCGGCACCCGGTCCTGCGGGGCCGCAGACCCGGCGAGCTGCGGGCACCTGGGGCCGATGCCCTGCTGGAGCCGCTCTACGACGAGACGCGCACCGACCTCGACCTGGAGATGCTGCGCGCCGTCGGGGTGCGCAGCGGCCTCGAGGCGCTGCTCGCCGAGCCGGGCGGTCCCGACGAGCTGCTCGACCGGCTGGCCGACCCGCGCCGGAGCGTCGACCCTGAGCGGCTGCGCACGCTTTACCGGGCACTCGCGGGGGTTGCTCCGCAGCGGGTGACGCCTCCCGCGAGGCTGCGCGCCGTGGTCCGCGGGGAGCCCGTCGTCGTCGACGCCGACGAGGTGGTAGTCGCCGACGCCCCCGACCTGCTGCCGCTGCTCGTCGGCCGCCCCCTGCTGTGCGCCGCGCCCGGAGTCGCAGCCGCTCTCGCGGACCGCCTCGATGTGCCCCTGGCCAGCGAGGTCGCGCCGGGCGTCGTGACCTCACGCGGCGTGGATGAGCCGGTGCCGGGCGGCGTCCGCTGGCTGCTGCCCGGCGTACCCGGACGGTACGTCGAGCACGATCCCCTGCTCGTGGACGGGGTCGAGATCGATTGGCGGTACGTCGGCGGGGTCGTGCACGCGTCGACCCCCTACGGCCTGGCACGCGGTCTCGCATGGGCCGCTGGGTGGTGGGATCGCAGGTTCGAGGTGGCCGCGCTGCTGGAGGACCCGGCCCGGGCGGCGGAGCTGCGGGCCGAAAGAGACTTCGAGGGCTAGGGCGTCAATCGCGCCACCACGCCGACTCCTGGGTCTCCCAGGTCGGCGGGTCCGGCTCGCGCCGCGCGGGCGGCTCGTAAGCGTCGCTGTAGGGGTCACTGGAGGGGTCACTGGAGGGGTCGTTGTACGGATAGTGCGGGAACGGGGCCTCGGTAGCGGTGGGTGGTTCCTGGCTCTGGTACCCGGCGTGCTCCTCGTACTGGGGGTCCCCGTACTGGGGGTCCCCGTACTGGGGGTACTGCCACTGCTCGGGGTCGCCGTACCCGTGGGCGGGGTCGACCTGCGGGTCGTCCTGCGGGTAGGGGAAGACCGTGGTGTGCTGCCCGGTGTCCGCGCCGTAGGAGGCGTAGGGATCGTGCGCTGGGTAGCCGGGGTAGGGCTGCTCCCCGCTGTAGGCGTCGGAAATGTAGGTGCCGGAGCCGTCGGCGTCGGACGGCTGCTCAGACGCGGGGTCGTAGGCGGGGTCGTACACGGGGTCGTACACGGGGTCGTAGGCCGGTTGGTACCCGGAGTCGTGGATGTCGGGCTCGGGGAGGCGCGGCAGGCCGGGGTCGGTGTGAGGACCCTCGTAGTACGAGGTGTCCGGCTGCCCGAGGTCGTGGTAACCCTGTTCGCCGTAGATCGGGTCGGCGTAGCCCGGCTCGGCGTAGCCCGGCTCGCCGTACTGCTCCGGATGCTCGGCCACGGCCGGGTAGGTGTGCGTCTGCTCGAGGTCGACCCGGTCGGCCTGGTCCTCGTTCCGGCCCGCCTCGGCACCGTGGCGCCGCGCGGGGTCATCCGGTGCCTGCTGCGCGAGCCGATGCGCCCGTCGGCGGCAGTAGGTGACGCCCCACAGGCCGAGGCCGAAGCCGGCCAGGCAGGTCCACATCCACCAGCCGTTGCCCTGTTCGCTCAGCTGGTCGCGGAACGGCAGCGACGCGAGGAGAGCGACCAGCCACAGCGCCGTGCCGATGGAGACGACGCGGACGTCATTGGTCTGGAACGGCGGGGGATCCGGGTGCCGGACTCTCGCTGGTATACCCGTTTTATTCCGCTTGTTCCCGCGGGTGGCCACGCAACCAGGCTACGAGACGCGCGCCAGGGTCTCCCCTGGGTCGGCCCGTTGTGGCACTCTCGGGTGCGCGCCGACTCCTTGCCGTACACCACAGCCTTTAGGACAGCGATGTCTCAGGTTTCCGCAAAACTCGCCGGTGGGCGGGGTGTCGCAGGCTCGTTCAGGAGCGGCCTGGACCGCTACTTCGAGATCTCCCGGCGGGGCTCAAGCGTCGGGCGTGAGATCCGGGGTGGGCTGGCCACGTTCTTCACGATGGCCTACATCGTCGTGCTCAATCCGCTCATCATCGGGACCGCCCAGGACGGTCAGGGGGAGTTCGTCGGCGGGGCACCGAACCCCGGCGTGAGCATTCCGCTGGTGGCCGCGGTGACCGCGCTCGTCGCAGGCGTGCTGACGATCCTGATGGGCGTCGTGGGGCGCTACCCGTTCGCGCTCGCGACCGGGCTGGGGCTCAACGCGTTCGTCGCTGTGTCGCTCGCGCCGGAGATGACCTGGCCGGATGCGATGGGCCTGATCGTGATCGAGGGGCTCATCATCACGTTTCTGGTCCTCACAGGGTTCCGGACCGCGGTCTTCCGTGCGGTCCCCGGGCAGCTCAAGACCGCCATCGCGGTGGGCATCGGGCTGTTCCTCACGCTCGTGGGTCTGGTGGACGCCGGCTTCGTGACGCGGGTCCCGGACGCCGCGAACACCCCCGTGCCCGTCCAGCTCGGCATCGGCGGCACCTTGCAGAGCTGGCCCAGCCTGGTGTTCGTGATCGGGGTGCTCGCCACGGCTGTCCTGGTCGCGCGGCGCGTGAAGGGCGCGATCCTGATGGGGATCATCGGCGCGACGGTCCTGGCGGGCCTCGTGGAGTCCTTCGCCCACGTCGGGGCAGGCGGCCCGGACAACCCCACCGGTTGGAGCCTCGTCGTCCCGCAGCTCCCGGACCGGGTCTTCGCGACGCCCGATCTCAGCCTCGTCGGGGACTTCAGCCTGCTGGGCTCTTTCACGCAGGTGACCGCCGTCGCGGCGGTGCTGTTCGTGTTCACGCTGCTGCTGGCGGATTTCTTCGACACCATGGGCACGGTGGTGGGCGTGGGCGCTGAGGGCGGCCTGGTCGACAAGCAGGGCCAGCTCCCAGGGATCGGGCGCGTGCTGCTGGTCGACTCGCTGGCCGCGACGGCCGGCGGTGCGGCGTCGACGTCGTCGAACACGACCTACATCGAGTCGGCGGCCGGCGTCGGCGAGGGCGCCCGCACCGGCCTGGCGAGCGTGGTGACCGGTGGGCTTTTCCTCCTCGCCATGTTCTTCACACCGCTCGTCCAGTTCGTGCCGTTCGAGGCTGCGACCCCGGCGCTCGTCATCGTGGGCTTTCTGATGATCACCCAGGTCCGTGGGGTCGACTTCACCGATTACGGCATCGCGATCCCGGCGTTCCTCACCATGGTGCTGATGCCCTTCACGTTCTCGATCACCAACGGCATCGGCGCGGGTTTCATCTCCTACGTCGCGATCCGTACGGTCCAGGGCCGGGCACGAGACGTCCATCCGTTGCTGTGGGTGGTGACGGCGCTGTTCGCCACGTACTTCGCGATCGAGCCGGTGCAGGACCTGCTGGGCGCGAAGTGACGGGGTCACCTGGTCAAGCGGCCTGGGTGTGGAGTGGCTGGCTGAGGGTCATCCGGGCGGCAACTCCCCGCACGGGAACACGTCCGCGGCGAGTCCGGACGCGAAAGCTGCCGGATGTAGGCGTTGGGGGAGCACTGGTTCGCGTTGTAGAGGCGATTTAGGAGTGGGGTTTGCGGGCGACGCCGCCGGCGTTCCACAGGCTGGTGCGCAGGTCTTGGGGCCACATGATGGGTCCGGGGCGAGGACCTCGGGGGCTACGCCGTGGATGTGCCTCCTGAGATGATCAGGTAGCTGCCTGGGGCGATCCGTTCGGTGATGCGCGCCACGATCCCGGCGGGGTCTTCCTCGTCGCGGATGAAGGGCAGGATGGCGACGAGCAGCACTCCCACGGGGCGGTCAAGATCGATCACCGTACGCAGTCCGGGGTTGTCGAGGATCTGCTCGGGGTCGCGTAGGTCTCCCCTCGATGGTCGCCAAGCCCTCGTCGACCGCGACCAGGGCCTGGTTGTGGTTGAGCACGACGGGGTCGTTGTCGACCGCCACGACCCCGGCATGGGGGTGGATTTCGCGGGATACCTCGTGGACGTTCGGCGGGGTCGGGAGGCCGGCGCCGATGTCGATTAACTGGTCGCCCTGCTCGGCGCAATAACGCACGGTCCTGACGAGGAACTGGCGGTTGGCATGCCGAACCTCCGGGAACACCTGAACGACCCTCTCAGCGGCTTCCCGGTCCGCGGCGTAGTTGTCCTTACCGCCCAGCCAGTAGTCATACATCCGGGCAGGGCTCGGCTTAGTGGGGTCGATCCCAGGGTCTTTGCGTAGTCGGTTAAGGAGTGTCTGACCAGCGGCGATGGCGGGCCGGGTGGGCGTGGGGTGATGTGAAGCGGGTACGGCCTGTCCGGGATCATGGAGTTTGCGAAGACAACACAACTCCAGACAGGGCCGCACCCGCAGATGTCATGTTCCTCCATCGAGTGCCTTACCGACACGCTCATCGTGGATGGTCCGCCCTCCGCGGGGCTGACTGACAGTGAGCGTTGTGGTCTCCTTGACAGGCTCGCTGAGGTCCCGGACCCGCGTGATCCACGCGGGGTCCGCTACCCGCTGGCCAGTCTGGTGACGGTGGCGGTGTGCGCGGTCCTGTCTGGTGCGGTGACCTTCGCGGCCATCGCCGATTGGCTGGACGACCTGCCCGAGACCGACCTGCACCAGGTCGGTCTGACCGGCGGCAAGCCGGTGGCCACGACGATGTGGAGACTGCTCGTCCGCGTCGACTCCGTCGCGTTGACCAGTGTGCTGGCGGCCTGGCTGCTGGCCCGCAACCGGGTTCAGAGACCGGCAACCAGCCGGCGGATCATCGCCGTCGATGGCAAGACTGTTCGCGGCACCCTGGCCAGCGACGGACGCTGCGTGCACCTGCTCGCGGCCTCACCACCGGGATCACCCTGGCCCAAGTCCCACTGGAGGCCAAGGGAGGCGAGATCGCCCCGGTCAAGCCCCTGGTCGACCAGGTCGAGGCCCTGCTGGGCAACGTCGAGGGGGCCGTGTTCGTGGCCGACGCCCTGCACGCCCAGACCATCCACGCCAACAATCTGACACACCGCGGGGCCGCCCTGTTCGTCACCGTGAAGGCCAACCAGCCTCGACTGCACGACCGGCTGCCCGCCCTGCCCTGGCCCGACATCCCGGTCGGGGACCGCACCCAAGACCGGGGCCACGGCCGCCGCGAGACCCGCACCCTCAAAGCCCTCACCGTCGCCACCCCCGCCGGACTCGGCTTCCCCCACGCAGCCCAGGCCGTCCGTATCACCCGCACACGCACGACGAACGGGAAGACCACCAAACAAACCGCCTACCTGATCGTCACGCTGCCCGTGTCCCGCGTCAAGATCTTGGCTCAGGATTCTTGACCTGAGGGTTGGGTCTTCTCGATCTTGGTGGGGGGTTTGAGGGTCGGGTCGTGGTGGACCTCGATCGGGCGGTGCAGGCCGAGGGCCTCGT